>CAYZKO010000132.1:0-1507 GCA_964479315.1 uncultured archaeon | reverse complement strand
CTCTCCTCCAGCACTTTCAACCTCCTCAAAATAGTGGATCTCGAGGCGCCCGTGATCTCTTCCAGCTCCGCCGCAGAGCGAGGTCTGTCGAGGGCCTCCAGTATGCTTTCAGTGAGCCAGTCCTCCCCCCTGTAGCAGAACGTTATGGAAAAGGAGAAGGGCCTATTTTCCCACATCATCTCCACGTTGCCGTACCTTTGCACCTCTTCCTTCATCATCCTGAAGCCGTAGCCAAACCTCTCTATATAGCCCAAATCCTTCATGAGCCTACAAATAAGCGGGTTCCTTGGTATGTGCCTGGGGTATTCTGGATCTGCGCCCGGCGGCAGACCGCCGGGGTTTACAACCTTCACACACCCCCTCTCTATGAAGATGTCCACATAGGCCTGTATTGTATAGTTCCTGTGTATGAGGGCATTGGTAACGGCCTCGCGCACGGCCCTCCATGGAAAAACATCCAATCTCCTCCTCCTGGCCCCAACAACTATTTCCTTTGGCGAAAATATAGACTTCAAGGTCTCAAGGGTGTCTTCTACGATAACCGGGATAGGCCCCTTTATTTCCTCAACCTTTGGCGCCCGTGGGTGCTGGATGATCCTCACGCTTGCATGCTCTAAAAACCTCTGCGGGTTTGGATGGAAGACGAGGAGCCCTCCGAAGGTGAAACGCCCTTCCCTTGCCGCACCGGAGCCGTAAAGATAGTCCTTGAGGGAAACCTTGTGGCCCAGCCTTTCCCTAAACACCTTCTCTACAAAGGGGTGCACTTCAATGGCGGCGCCTGAAGGGGCCTCATCCCACCTCAACACCCCCCTTTCCACAGAGTACGTTAATGTTTCCCAGATGTCGAGGGGCCTCACGGACGTACCCACCCTTATATAGGCCCTTCCCCCGTGGGAAACGAGCTTATCGCTGGGCATTACCTCAATGAGCACGATGTGTCTGCCCTCTACCTCCTTTACCTCTAATCTTATTTCTGGCATGGGTGTCAGCTGTTGAGAACACTCCCCCACTTTATCCTTTACCTTTCTGACGTCTGTTCCCACTATATTGCCGCTGTCATCCACCCCTACAATTATTATGCCGCCTTCCGTGTTGGCAAAGGCGCATATTTCTTTGCAGAGGTCCGAGGGCCCCTTTTTGAACTCGAGCTTCTCCCCCTCGCCCAGGAGCAGCAGCGCCTCCAGCTCCACACTTTCTTATCATTCCCCTCTGCTTAAAAACCTTTTCTCGTCACGGCCCTGGTGAGAAATGACGAGAAAGCGCAAATTTATTGCAACCGCTTCTCGAAAACGTAATCGGGCCACCATTTACCCTCGTACCATCCCTCTTCTGGTATCTCCGCCACTAACCTCCAGCCGTTCTTCTCAAACACTCTCTTACTTCTGGTATTCCAGCCATTGACGGTTGCCCTCAACCTCTCGAGGCCCAGACTTTTTGCATACACCTCAAGCAACCTCAGTGATTCACTCCCATAGCCCTTTCCCCACTCGGTGGGGAGAAGTCCAAG
>CAYZKO010000131.1:0-1510 GCA_964479315.1 uncultured archaeon | reverse complement strand
AGCATATATGAGAGGGCAAAAGAGCTTTGGGAAGCCTACAAGGGGCTCAGAAGAGAGCGGGACAGGAAGGCCCACAAGCTAAAACTTCTCAGCAGAGAGAGGAGGAGAGATGAGGCCAGGAAAGTGAAGGAGGAGCTCAAGGAGATGGAGGCAAGGCTAAAGCAGATATGGAGTGAGCTGGTGGAGCTCGTTTACAAACTACCGGCGCCCCTGGACGAGAGGGTGCCCATCGGCTACGAAGAGGAAAAGGTGGTGGTCAGGTACTGGGGGGAGCCCGTGGTCCCAGAGGGCAACCTCAAGCTGTTCCTGGAGGATACGAAAGGAAAAGTTAAGTATAAAACAGTGGACGTAGATGTGCCGACCCACGCCGAGATAATGGAGATGTGGGGCCTTGCAGACTTCAAGGGTGCAGCAAGGGTCGCCGGCTCGAGGTTCTATGTCGAGCAGCAGGAGCTCGCCCTCACGGAGATGGCGCTGGCGGTGAAGGCCATTAAAGAGTATACCGAGATGGGATATAAATTTATACTACCGCCGTTTCTCCTGCGCAGGGAGGTGGAGAAAAGGGTTGCGTACTACGAAGCGTTCAAAGAGGCTATCTACCACGTCGTGGAGGACGACCTGGTCCTGAACCCCACGACGGAGCACGTCATTGCGGCGCTCTACTCGGGAAAGCGCTTCAGGGAGGAGGAACTGCCATTAAAAATAGTGGCCTTTGGGCCTGCCTTCAGAAAGGAGGCAGGGGCCCATGGCAAAGACACTAAGGGCCTCTTCAGGGTCCACCAGTTCCACAAGGTGGAGCTACACGTTATTACAACGCAGGAGGACCAGCACAGGGCGCTGGAAGAAGTGGTAAAGGACTGGGAGAGCTTCTGGCAGAGAACTGTGGGCCTCCCCTACAGGATCGTGGTGGTGCCGAGCGGAGAGATGGACAAGAGGGCGGTGATTCAGTACGACGCGGAGGTCTTCTTCCCAAACAAGGGAATATACAGGGAGATTGGGAGCTATGCCACCATGGGCACGTGGGTGAGCTCAAAGCTAGACATCAGGGTGGGTAGGGAACTCGTTGCAAATGTTTACGGAACGGGTGCCACCATCCCAAGGACCCTTTGCGCCCTCGTGGAGCACATGTACCTCGAGTACGGGGAGTGGAGGCGCCCAGAGTTCGTGGAAGAGGTGTTTGGTTAGGTTTTTATCTTTTTGTTTCCCTATTTTATGATATGGGTGTAGGGAATGGTGTGGGCCTAAGGGGAGAAAGGATAACCCTTCGTCCGCCCAGGATGGAAGACCTTGACGCGGTCTACACCCTCTGGAACACGCGAGAGGTCTACGTAAACAGCGATGATGCCTACTGGGTGCCGAAGTCCAAAGAAAAGTTCAGGGAATTCTTTGAAAACTTTCATCTGAAGGGAGGAGACTCTGGACCGGGAAAGGAGAACGTGGTGTTCGTTATTGAAGTAGGGGGTAAGGTAATAGGCGACTGCGGACTTGAAATAGACTGGAGGAAGAGGAG
>CAYZKO010000130.1:0-1559 GCA_964479315.1 uncultured archaeon | reverse complement strand
GTGGGGGTCATAAAAATTATAAAGAGGTATAGTGTGGCGGATGGGATAGAGAGGTTGGAGTTTGTGGCGGGAGAAAGGGCCGTTGAGTATGTGGAGGCCGTGGAAAGAAACGTGAGGGAGGCGGCCTCCATACTGGGCTGTGGTGTGGAGGAGCTCGTTCCCACGGTTGCAAACCTCCTCCAGAGGCTCAAGGAGGAGGAGAAGGAGAGTGACAGGCTGAGGGGAGAGCTAGCGGAGCTCCTTAAAGAGAGGAAGGTGGTGATACTCAAGAGGTCTGATCCAAGGCTTGCCCACATGATTTACAAGAAAAGGGGCGACTCCCTTGTGGTGATAGCGCTTGAGGGCTCCCCTAATGTAATGCTCTTCGGAAAGGCGACAGAGCTTGTTGGAAAGCTGAAAGAGATGGGGGCAAAAGGGGGAGGAAAGGGCGACAGAGTATTTTTGACTGTTCGTAATCCTACGGAGGTGGTTAAAATGTTGGAGGAGGGGTCCCAGAAGTTTTAAAAGAACTCCCAGTGTCCAAATACTCTAATGGGGTTCACCCACTGGCTCGCCATCACACTCCTGAGGAGGAGGGGCCTGCTAAGGCACACGGAGGATCCTCCCCTCACACTTAAGGATGCTCTGAAAATTTTAGAGAATTACAGGAGGAACTATCCATTTAGATTTTTTTGGGACAGGTACAGAAAGATCCTTAATTATCCGCGGGGGCCCGAGGACATTAGAAAGCGCTTTATAGGACTTGTAGAAAAATACAAGGTTGAGCTACCCTTCTTTGTGAGGAAGGAGGACAAGGACACACTGGAGATGGCCGCCCACATGGTGGCGGCTGCGGACATCACCTCCATGGAGATGGGGGAAATAGAGGAGCTTAAGGAATTATTGAAGGGGCTTGGTGATGTAAAGAAAAGGAACGAGGCGACTCCTTACATAGATAAAATTAGAGAGTTGGTAAAAAAGTTGCTTGTAACGCGGGAGTTTATGATATTGTGTCATATAATTACTGAACTTGGAGTTTGTCCCAAGGAGTGTGCTGTGAGGGCAAGGTAGGATGGAGAAGGCAGAAAGGAAGGTAGATGTGAGAAAATGGATTGAGGGAATAAAAAAGAGGGGAAAACCAAAGGGCCCCATAGCCGTTACCACCTCCCACGTCCCAGGGGCTTTAGACATTACGTCGCTCCACATGATAAGGGATCTCTTGGGATGGGACAACCCCATAACCGTTATTATTCTCGATACCGTGGCCCCCGAGGTGGATAAGAGGGCCGGCTTCCACGGGATACATGGCTACAGGGATGGAAAACTTTTTCTTCATCCAGCCACCGACTTCTGGCGGTCCAGGAGGCCCTACTACGCCCTGCGGGAAGAGGATAGGAGGGTGATGGTGGATCACCTCCATGGGGAGCTACATGGCCATGGTGAGGACATTGTGGAGCTCCACGAATCCTTGAGAAGAAAAATATTTCAGGAGATGGGATATAAAAATATAAGAATGGTAAGAGCGAGCGACTTCCTACCTCATCTATTTCGCGAAGTTTTGAACGAGTATGGGCCGGAAA
>CAYZKO010000129.1:0-1633 GCA_964479315.1 uncultured archaeon | reverse complement strand
AAACGATTGTATCAATTCTAAGGGAGTTACGGGATGAAAAATATGTAGGTGGTAGAAGGGGGAGTGTGGCCATGTTTGTGGGTGGGAGCTCCGCCGGACCGGAGAAGAGTGCAAGACAGAGATTGCTTCGCCTACTGGAGGGTGACAGAAGGGTACTTGAGTGGATAAAAGAAAAGATAGATAGAAAGCAGATATTTCCAAAGGGGAGCTTTGCGCTGGCGCTCCTCCTCCTTAAGGGTTTTAACCATTGGGGAAACAACTACCTTGAAAACCCCTTTAGAATAAATGAAATTATCTCCCGCCACGGGGGTGAGGGCAGACAGCTCACAGAAACCAACAAGGATGCCTACCCGCCTGTGGTGCTCCAACTACCCAGGGAAACAACATCCTCCCTCTCTTCGGTGGTAAACATCCTTCTCCACCATGGCTACAATCCGTTGGAGGTGCTGAGGGAGGCCCTTGGGGGAAAGCAGCTGATCTTCAAGGTTCCTGGGAAGCTTCGAGGTGGGCAAGGAAGTCCTTAACTTTTTCGAAGCTACACCTTATCATTTCGTCCATGAGTTTTTGTCCAAGCTCAGGATTGGACGAGAACTCGCCTTTATAGAGAGAGCCTGTTTTGCTGCATTCGTAGGTTCTGAAGTATGGGAAAATAAAATCGCATAGGTTTCCTTTCCCTTTAAACTGTGCTTTCAGGAGGTACGAAACTATGGAGGATTCTGCATATCCTGCATGCCACTCATCTTTAATTTCTATGCACTCAAAAGGCCAGAGCAGAAATACCTTCATGGGGTTTTCGTAGTTCCACTCCCCAATGGTTGCGGAGAGGGCATCAAGGTTTCCCCCATGCCCGTTGACCACCACGAGTGTTTTGAGGTTGTGGCGCTGGAGGGAAGTAAAAATATCCTTAAGGAGATTTATGTATGTCTCAAGGCGGAGGTAGACAGTAAGGGGGAAATCTTTGTGCTCTCTTGACATTCCATAGGGAAGGGGCGGCAAGAGGGGGACATTTAATTTGGCGGCCACCCCCTTCGCCACCTCTGTGGCGATGAGGGTGTCTGTGAAGAGGGGGAGGGGTCCATGCTGTTCGAAGGAGCCCACGGGGAGCACTGCCACCTTGACCCCCTTCAGCTCCCTCCAGGGCTTTTTCGTGACATACCGCCACATAAGATAAGGTCTGTGGCAGGGAAAGTTTATAAGGGTTGAACATATGTCCAGATAGATAACGGTAGCTATTACGCCTAAGGAAAGACTGCTTTAAAAACCTATCTATGCAGCAAAGAGTAATGGGCGAACAGAAAGAACGTCAACATAGTGTTAGCTATTTTAATACCATGGTCCACCTCATAAAAGGGGTGTATCAACGAAGAGAGCGTGGCAGAGCTCTTTTATCTCTCACTTTTTGACCCCCTCGCTGGAAAATATCGGAGAAGGGTATTTCGATGTGAAGGTAGACATTTTTGGTAGAAGAGGTGGGTGGGAGTTAGAGCGGGAAACCTTAAAGTTACTGGGGACTGATTATTTTGACAAGGAGAAATACAAAGGGTGGAAGGTGGAAGATATCATTAGATAGGTCTTCAAAAATTCTGTAGGGAATAATATAAAAAGAGTAGCGGGGGGTGGATTTGAACCACCG
>CAYZKO010000128.1:0-1670 GCA_964479315.1 uncultured archaeon | reverse complement strand
GTGCTTCGCTATGGGCAAAATAGGATCAGGGTTTGATATCGCGGCTTCTGTTTTTGGAAATATTATTTACGAGAGGCCGGACCCAGATGGCTACAATTACAAAGTCCAGAAGGTGCGCATTCCTGAAAATTTATACATAAGATTTTACAATATTGTGCATGGGAGCACCTCCACGCCTCTATCTGCAAGAAAGGTCCTTAACGCGGTGGCAAGTTCTGAGCGCGCATATCAAATTTTTGAAAGACTGGCGGAGCTGAACAACGAGGCCACTAAGGTCTTCGACCAAGGCGACCTGGAGCGCTTCTTCGAGCTTCTAAAAGAAATTAATGAAGAGAGGAAGAGCCTCGGCATAGCTTCGGGAGTTGACATAGAGCCAAAGGAGCTTGATGCCGTTCGTAGGAAAATAGAAAATAAGGGATATGTGACCGTCTTGCCCGGTGCTGGTGGGAAGGAGGCAATGGTAATTTTGGGAGAGCAACCCATTCCGCACTTCTCAATCCCGGGCATGAGGGAGGTGAAAGTATGGTTAGGGCGGTAGCGCATACGAACATAGCGCTCGTAAAATACTGGGGCAAGCACCCGGCCTGGGAGGAGCTCCATGTTCCCACAAAGAGCTCCATCTCCCTCACCGTGAGGGACTTCTACACAGAAACAAACGTTGAAATCCGTCCGGGCTCAGGAAGGGTGAGGAGGTTCGTCCTGAACAACAAGGAGATCGCCCCAGACAGCAAAAAGTGGAAGAAAATTCAAAAGTTTATTGACAAACTCAGAACATATGTCTCCAACGACTTCAGTCGCTACGACTATGAAATAGTTACCAAAAATAATTTCCCAACGGCTGCAGGCTTTGCCTCCTCAGCCTCGGGCTTTGCAGCCCTCGCCAAGGCAATACTTTCGGCACTCTCGGAGGAGCACAGCTGGGCAGAGGAAATACTTCGCGACACTAAAAAAGTTTCTGTCGTTGCCCGCCTCGGCTCCGGCTCTGCAAGCCGTTCTGTGGACGGTGGGGTAAGGGTTTGGTGGAGGGGATGGGATAAAAAAGACTTTGACCCCCTCTGGGACTCCTATTCAGAAAAATATACGGAAGCGCCCGAGGACATTGTACTGCTCTATGTTCCTGTGGAAGTTCGAGAAAAGAAAGTGGGATCAAGAGAGGGCATGCAGCAAAGCGTTTACACTTCCCCCTTCTATTGGCAGTGGGTGGAGGTGGAGGAGGGCCTCCTCTGGAAGGTGATGCGCCTCCTTGAGAAGGGTCGGTGGGAGAAGCTTTTCCCCATGATAATAAAATTTTCTAACAATTTGCACGCCATCTGCCGCTCCACCTATCCCCCTATAGAATATCTTAACAATGACAGCTTTGTCATCATGGAGCGGGTGGTGGACTTCAACAGGGAATATGGGCCCGCCGTGGCCTACACGTTTGATGCCGGCCCCAACCCTGTCCTCTTTACCACTACAGATCTCCTCAACTCCGTTAAAAAAGAGGTGCTAAAAGGTTTTAATTTCTGGGTGACAAAGCCCCTTTAGGTGTCCAAGGAGTGCGCCGGCCGGGATTCGAACCCGGGTCGTCGGCTTGGGGGGCCGACGTCCTGCCAGGCTAGACGACCGGCGCCCACACCTCTATGCGTCATAAGCTTTAAAAGGCTCTGGCCCCCGCACTACCAAGACTT
>CAYZKO010000127.1:0-1694 GCA_964479315.1 uncultured archaeon | reverse complement strand
GAGCGTGGAGGAGATGGTGGAGGAGCTCTGGAGGGAACTGCTCCCCATGGCGAGGGATGCGGAGCATGCAAAGAAATATTATACGCGCTACTATTCCCTCAGGGCGCCTGCCGTGGCCTTCAAGCTAAGGCCCCTGGTGAGGGAGAGGCTCGGGGAGAGGGAGCTGAGAAAATGGCTGAGGTTGGGGCCACAGACAAGAGGGTGGCGGAAGGAAAAATAAGGATAGCCCTCATATATCCTGGCAGCTATAGGGAGGCCGTTTCTTCCCTTGGTCATCTTTTAATTTACGATATGCTCAACAGGATGGAGGGGGTGGTGGCCCACAGGTTTACCCTCGACTCTTATTTTTCAATAGAGGAAGGCCTCCCCCTCAAGGCCTACGACGTCCTCGTGGCCTCCGTCCACTACGAGCCCCAGGTGGTGAAGCTCCTGAACTATCTCGCCCGCACGGGCTTTCCCCTGGAGAAGGAAAAAAGGGAGAAGAGGTTGATTTTGGGGGGTCCGGGCGTCTGGAACCCCTTTCCTCACGTAAATTATGCGGACGGGATAATAATAGGGGACGGGGAGGACGTCCTGCCAAAGCTCGTGGATATCCTCCACCTCCACCCTGAAGAGTGGAGGCTGCGCGGCCTCTTCTCCACATGGTCAAGGGAGCCCACCTCCTTCTCCTACCACGACCTTTCTTACACCTACAGCCACCTCCTTGCGGAGAACACAGCCTACGGGGATTTTCCCCTCTTCCTTGAGCTCACGCGGGGCTGCACCTTTGCATGCAGGTTCTGCTTGATAGGGTGGACAGAGCCCTTGAGGAAGAGGAGGCTTAGACAGGTCTACGAAATCTTGGAGGACCACTTCTCAAGGGGGGCCAAGAGGGTTGTATTCTTTGGGTCTGATGTGCTCGCCCACCCCCACTTCCTCAGGCTCCTTGAGGACCTCGTGGACTTCACCATCCCCCTCTCAGTGCCCTCCACCCGTCTTGACCTTGTGGACGACGCCCTCCTTTTTCTCCTTGCAAGGGGAGGAGTGAGGACGCTCACAGTGGCCCCTGAGGTCGTTCCCCTCTGGAGGAAGATATTTATAGCAAAGCCGATACCGAATGAGATGGTCTTTGAGCTCGCCCGACGGGCTAAAGCCGCAGGAATAAAGAAGCTAAAACTTTACTTCATGGTGGGCTTTGCTGGGAGTGGAGAGGAGGAGGTTGAGGGTATTGTTTCCATGGTGAGGGAGCTCAGAAAAATTATAAATGTGGGGGGCACTGTGTCCGTCTTCGTGCCAAAGCCCTATACGCCCTTCCAGTATCTTCCCATGGAGAGGATAGAGAGGACAGCCGCCCTCCTCAAGCCCCTCGCCCGCCTCGGCCTCCACGTGGGCAACCCCAAGAGGGCCGCCCTTCAGGCGCTCCTCTCCGTGGGCGACGAGGCCATTGGCCGCCTCCTCCTCCATGCATATAAAAACTTTAACTACCACCACTGGCTGAGGAAGGCCAGGGAGCTCGGCATAGACGTGGAGGCCTACCTTTACGGGGAGAGGAGGACGCCCTGGGATATAATAAAAACCTACGTCCCCTTGAGGGGGAGGGTGGAAGGATACGGGAGGGCCTTAGACGTATTGTCTTCGTGGAGGGAGAGGTGAGGCGCGCAGGCTACAGGGAGCTCGAGGAGATGGGGAAGAAGAGTATTGTGTTCATCTCGGAG
>CAYZKO010000126.1:0-1716 GCA_964479315.1 uncultured archaeon | reverse complement strand
AAGTTTATCCCCTATATCTTTGTAGTGCTCAAACTTCAGGTTAAAGAGCTCCATTTTTCCCTTCAATAAAGGCTTTATCTTTTCCTTTCCAAGCCTTAAAATATATGAAAGAACTGTGGGGACGTAGGGGGGCTTCACCCCTTGTAGTTTCTCCTTTTTAGTAAGGAATTCGAGTACCAGGCGCTTTATGGTTCCCTCTAAGGGCTTGTGCATCCTTCTGGCCATCTCGCGGGCATTTCTCACCAGACTCTGGGTGTCCACACCCATGTAAAAGGCTGGAACAAGATAGGTCAGGGACCTATAAATACTTTTGGCCTCCCTTTTGCCCGCATCCTCTGGAGCTGAGCCCACATAGACGTCAAAAATACCCATAAAGGATGGACCTTTGTCCGCTATATTAAAAGCTGTTGTCAAGAGCTCGGAGAGGTAGCGACGGTTCGCCTTTCCCAACGTATATAATTTCTTAGCGTCGGGATGAATCTCTCCTGCTCGTGCTAAGAGTTCGATAGTCCTCTTCCCTACGCTATTAGCCAGCGCGTGTCTTATTACCTCTCTAAGTCGCTTGGCAAATTCAACATCGGGGTGGGAAACATCGACCTCGCCGAGTATATAGTAAAGTGGAGCCTTTCTTTTGCCCAGCCTTTTCTTCAGGTTCTCCACATCTTTTGGCTCCTTTATTCGCTCTTTTATAAATTTTTTGTCATCCTCATCAAGTTTCCCTTGGTTTATTAGCTTCTCCAATATTTTATTCCACTCGTCTGCCTTCTTTCTGCTTCTTCCCATCCCCTCACCTTTTATACATTTTGTAATAGACGTAGCCCACCGCTAACATTAAGAGGGCAAGGGCGGCCCCCTTTTCGAGGGTGAAACCTTTTACCTCGAGGAGTATCACCTCCCTAAGGACAGCTATAAACGAAGCCTCCATGATGGAGTGGAGGTAGGCCTCGTCGTTTTCAAGAAATGTGAAGATGGTTTTTGAGAGCTCAAGGATAACCAGGGCCAGCAGTACATCTGACAAAAACTTATGTACAGCGGCTTGCATGTCCTTTGACATTATGAAAAGGGAATGGGCCCCTGAGGAGGCCACTAGAAATACCGCTGCAACCACAAGCAAGAAGCCCACAATCCCCTTTACTAGCTTGACAGACAAATTTGCCATCTCAAGGAGCTCCACTCCTTTATTGCTTACCACAACACTTAAGAAGGGTGATGACCGACAGCAGTTCCGAGGGATGAGGAAAAACCCCTGCTGAGCCCACCCCACGCCCTGCCGGCGGAGACCTGGTGTCAGCCAGGGCAATGAGGGCCGGCCTGCGGGGGTGGGTACACCCTACAAAGTTTCGTCAGAATTGGGCTTATTACCTATATTTTCTACTTGTCCCAAATAATCACCGCTTAGGCTAAGGACATTAAAGGTCCTCTCCTTCCTTGCAATGGGACCGAGCCAGTTTTCGGGATTGGTTATGTCGTTGCCGACTATGAAGGGGGAGAACGCTGGCAGAACAATAATGTCCTCTGAAAGAAGCCATACTTTTACACTCTCCCGCTTGAATTTCATATCAAGGGGATAGGCTGGGTGGACGTGACCGATTATAACAGGTCTGTGAGTGACTACTCGGTGGCCATGAGTTATATAAAATTTTCCAAGCCTTAAGCCCTCTTCCACCACGTTGTCAATTATTTTTTCTATGTCGCCGTCGTGGTTTCCCTTCACCA
>CAYZKO010000125.1:0-1718 GCA_964479315.1 uncultured archaeon | reverse complement strand
ACAGAGGCGTTTTCAGCCGGGACTCCTCGCCAGGGTAAACAGGGGAATCCTCTACATAGATGAGGTCAACCTCCTGGATGATCATTTAGTGGATATAATCCTTGATGTTGCCTCCAGCGGTATAAATGTCGTGGAACGCGAGGGACTTTCATTTCTTCATCCCTCACGCTTTATTCTTGTGGGCACCATGAACCCTGAAGAAGGAGCCCTCCGCCCCCAGCTGCTCGACCGCTTTGGGCTCTGTGTAGAGATTGGAGGCGAGGGCGATCTTGACAGCAGGGTGCGGCTCATGGAGATGAGAGAGTTATATGACAACAATCCCGTGGAGTTTGCAGCCCGTTATCTCAGTGAGGATAACGGGATTGCAGGGCGGATAATGAATGCAGGGGAGAGACTTAAAGGGGTGGTCTTTCCTCAACGGCTCCTTGGCCTTGTCTCTGAAATATGCCTGCAAAACAACGTTGCAGGTCACAGGGCAGACATGGCTATCAAATATGCAGCCAGGGCCCTTGCCGCCTATGAGGGCCGCTCCGCTGTAACGGTCAGTGATATAAACCGGATAGCCGGCATGGCAATACTGCATCGCAGAAGGGATGCCCTGCCCCCTCCGCCGCCGCCACCACCCGGCCATGATGATTCTGAAAACCGGGATGATTCCGGTGACGTGGAAGATCAGAAGGAGCGAGGGCAAAACGGTTCAGCTGACAACAATGACAGAAAGAATCAGCCCCATGGAAATGGAGAAGACAGGGGTGGTGAAAGGGACGGTATGGAGGAGGATTATCAGCGGGGACTTCCTGATCCTGAATCGCCTGCTGAAGAGGATGAGCCGTCAGGGGATGCTGAACAGGTATTTGACCCCGGCCGCACATTCAGGGTGCAGAGTATCACGCAGGAGAAGGACCGCCTTGTGCGCCGTGGTTCGGGCAGGCGTACGAGGACAAGGACAACGCAGAAGACCGGCAGGTATGTGAAGAGTATTCACAGTGATAAATATCCTGACATAGCCATAGATGCGACCATCAGGGCTGCTGCTCCGCACCAGGGGAGCAGGAAAAAAGAGAGCGGAATGGCCGTATCCATACGCAGGGATGATATACGCAGAAAGATAAGGGAGAAGAGGATCGGAAATTTCCTCCTGTTCATTGTCGATGCCAGCGGCTCAATGGGGGCAAAGGCACGCATGATTGCAACCAAGGGTGCAATCCTCTCCCTCCTGCTCGATGCCTACCAGAAAAGAGACAAGGTGGCAATGGTGACCTTCAGGCAGCAAAAGGCCGTGGTCAACCTGCCGCCCACCTCGTCTGTTGAACTTGCCGTAAGACAACTCAGCGAGATGCCGGTGGGGGGACGCACTCCCATGTCGGAGGGGCTTCTCAAGGGTTTTAACCTGCTCAGGGTACATCTTGTGAAGGAGGCTTCTTCACGCCCCATAGCAATAATCGTTACGGACGGCAGGGCCAATGTGCCCATTGACAATCGTCTTTCTCCGCAGGACGAAGTACTGCGGATAGCCGGAGAAATGTCAGGGGAGAAGCGGATAAAATTTATCGTGATAGATACGGAAGAAAAGGCCGTGGTGAGGTTCGGACTTGCCGCAAGGCTTGCTGCAGCGCTGGGGGCAGAGCATTTCAGCTTTAATGACCTTATGGCAGGCGATATTGTAAATATAGTCAGGAGGAATATCCGATGACAGGAAGAAGCATGTATCCGTTTAA
>CAYZKO010000124.1:0-1740 GCA_964479315.1 uncultured archaeon | reverse complement strand
GGTGGCAATGCTGTTAAAAAGCCTTGGGGTAACCATCTTTTTAAGCTCCCCACCCCAAGTGGATGGGGCGGGGGTGCCCGAGCGGCCAAAGGGGCCGGACTCAAGATCCGGTGGGTCAGTCCCTTCGTGGGTTCGAATCCCACCCCCCGCACCTATTTCATCTCTTCAGGCGCCACAACAAGCTTCTTTCCAAAAATGATGGCTTCAGTCACTTTTTTTCTGGCAGAGGTAAGGAGCCTCCACACCGTACCCCTTGACACGCCCATCCTCTCGGCCGCTTCCTCTTGTGAAAGCCCCTCGTAGTCCACAAGGCGCATGGCCTCAAGCTCTCTGTCTGTTATAATAATTTCCTCCCTCCAGCCAGGCGGCACAAAGAACATGTGCTTGTACTGCCATCCCATCCTTATCCTCTTCCTTGGCCGTCCCTTCACGGATGTAAACACCTCTATCCTTTTTAAAAACTGCGCTTTTTATCCTCTGACATGGTGGGTGGTCCACGCCAAATACGGTGGTAGAGCAGGTGGAAAACTACTGGAAGGAAATTAACCTGAGAAAAATTTTGCTCGAAGAGAATGAAAGGAGGAGCACCGTCTATCGCTTCGTTGACGGTCCCCCCTATGCAAACAACATTCCCCACGTGGGCCATGGCAGGAACTTGACCTACAAAGACTTCTTCCTTAAGCTGGAGTTCCTTCTGGGCAAAAAGATTGAGACGAGGCCTGGCTGGGACGTCCACGGAACACCCATTGAGGTGGCTGTTCAGAAGGAGAGGGGCATCAAGAGCAGGGAGGAGATTGAGAGGCTGGGGCTGGAAGCGTTTGAAAAGATGTGCTGGGAGCATGCAACAAAGTATGCAAGCCTGTGGAAGAGCCTCTACGAGAAGCTTGACGTCTGGTATCGCTACTTTGACAACTACTACTCGACGGCGGACCTTGACTACATGGAAGAAGAATGGAAAATCTTCAAGGAGATGTGGGAGAAGGGGCTTGTGAAGAGGGAAAAGAGGGTTGTGTGGTGGTGTCCAAGCTGTGGAACAGCACTCTCAGGCTACGAGGTGGTGGATGAATACAAAGAGGTGGAGGATCCTTCCATTTACGTTCTTTTCCCATCAGAGCTTAATGGAGAGAAGGTATACCTGCTCGTGTGGACCACAACCCCCTGGACACTGCCCGCCAACAGCGCCTTGGCAGTGCACCCAGAGGGTGACTATGTCCTCGTGGAGAACAGGGGAAGAAAAATTATTCTTGCAGAGAGCAGGCTGGAGGTCCTCGAGGGTGAGTATACGGTCCTGAAAAGATTTAAGGGAAGGGAATTGGAGGGCCTCTCCTACCACTTCCCACTTTCGGGTGATGGTAGGGTCGTCCTCTCCGTGCCCCTACTGAAGAAAAAGGTAGGATCAAAGGTGGCCCTAAAGAAGGGGGGAGAAACAGAGGCTGGCCACCTCGTAAACCTTGAGGAGGGAACAGGAATTGTTCATATCGCTCCCGGCCATGGTAGAGAAGACTTTGAGCTCGGCAAACTTTATGGGCTCCCCCTGAGGGAGTCCGTGGACGAAAAGGGAAGGATGGTGGTGGAGCCATGGAAGGGGGTGCCCTTCACAGAGGCCAACGGGCTCATTATCGATAAGCTTAGGGAGCTGGACCTCCTTTACAAGGAGGAAAAAATTGTCCACAGATACCCCTTCTGCTGGAGGTGCAAGCACAAGCTCCTCCAGCGGCCAAGCCTCGACTTCTTCGTGGA
>CAYZKO010000123.1:0-1746 GCA_964479315.1 uncultured archaeon | reverse complement strand
CTCTACCCCCCACGATCAAATATTGGCTCTCGACATTTAAAAACGTTGCGCACTCCTCCCTTTAGAGTAAAGGCTTTCAAGCCTTTCTCTTATCCACCTCAAGAAGACATCCCGATGCTCCAAGGGAATCCTTACGGCCGCTGCAGGCGGATGCCCCCCACCACTCCCACCAAACAATCTTGCCGCTTCCCTGGCAACCTCACCAAGATGTACTCCATACCTTATGGCCTCCTGGAAGCGCAGGGAACAGTCAAGGTCTTCCCCCTTCTGCTGACATATAACATAAATTGTTTCAGGGTACCTGTCAGAGATTATGGTGGAAAGGGGAGATTTCAGCTTCTTTATAGGGGTGTCTACAATGTATGTCACCACAGGGCCCCGCTCTGCCTCCAAGACCTCCAGGTGCCTCCTCAATTCCTCTTCTATAATTTTATTTAGCCTTTGAAGTTTTCTGTTAGCCACAATATCAGTAGGGGACGCAGCACCCCTCACGAGCTCCCTCACCTCATCAGGACTCACCTCATCAAAGTATTTCGCAAGTCCTACAAATTTAGCGGCCGTAAGGATATCTCCTCCATACCTCTCTTTGACACTCTCTATCCACTTCTTAGTAGGTTCATGAACACAGTGATCCGCCCAATGGCCTGCAGCAGCAGCCCATTCATATTCTTTATTTTGATCAGCCACAAGCCACGCCAGAAGGGATGTATTCCACTTAAAGGGGTTCTCCACACCGAGGAGCCAGGGATTTAGGGGATGAACATTTTCAGGCAGTTTATCGGGTTCGTGGTGATCGATGTAAAATATAGTTCCTGGCTGTCTACCATATCTATAGGCCAGATCAAGGAGTGCTACATTACCTCCAAACCTTACTTTCTCCCTATCGCGCCCAAAAGCATTTACTCTAACCCCATTCTTCAGCAAAAAATCTTCAAGAATGGCCGCCGAAAATACACCGTCCGGATCAGTGTCATGAAAAATTGTAACCTCCTCCAAGGACAACAACTTATCCCTCATTTCCCTAGAGGCCTCCACCAAGGCCTTGGGAAACATGGAGGGATGGGAGGCATACTTCTTATAAAGCTGCTTCCACAAAGAAATATGCAGCCCCTACCCCTCCTCCTTGCATATATCCTCCTACTCTTAACCATTCCTCACTCCCACATAAAGATTCCGCTCCTCGACGTGGGCCTCTCCTTCCTCCTCTACTACATAGCGCTGAGGTTATTCTTAGAGTCCCTTACATATCTTCCTGCCCTTATAGAAAGGCTAAGGGCCATAGCGGCAGGGAACCACACCTTCAACGAAGGGGGCGCCAGCATACTTTTGGCCCCCCTCATTGTCACCCTCGCGGCAGGCACCACAGACCTCACCACACTAACGGGAAAGGCCATCTACGTGGCAGAGGGTCTCTTCCTACTTGTCTCAACCATAGGAGTCTTCCTTGAAGTGGTAGGACACGATGAAGAAGAATCCCACGTCGGTGGAATTCTTGCCATGAGCGCTATTTTTTGGACGATTGTATTTGAGGTGGTGCGGAGGTTCCTTGAGCTCCTCCCATGAGATCGCCCACAGCCCACCCAACCGCAAACCAGAATAATGATATCTCAAAGACACACCTCGCATTGAGCTCACACACAAAACAGGGCATCGTAAAGGCACAATGAATCATGAACAGAATTATAATCATAAGCATGGGTATGCTTACTTTCCTCTGCGCCACATAAAGGGCAAGCAGGAGAAGGG
>CAYZKO010000122.1:0-1774 GCA_964479315.1 uncultured archaeon | reverse complement strand
GGCGGCAGGAAACTTATATTAATAGACGAGGTGGATGGGCTCTCCGCAAGGGAGGATGCCGGCGGGGTGAGGGCCATTATAGAAATTTTAGAGAGCGCAAGGAATCCCGTCATACTCACCGCCAACGACGCCTGGGCCACCTCCGTGGTCCCCCTGCACAAGTACGTGAGGATGGTGGAGTACAAGAGGGTGCCCACTAGCCAGCTGGCCGCCTACCTGATTAAAATTTTAGAGAGGGAGGGCATTGAATTTGATAGGGAAGCGGTCCTCTACCTTGCAAAGAAGGAAAATGGAGATGTAAGATCTTCCCTCCTTGACCTACAGGCCGTTGCGGAGAAGGGTGTAAAAATAACTTTGGAGATGGTTAAGGACCTCGGCTTCAGGGATAGGGAGGCCAACATTTTTGAAGTCCTTGCAAAAATATTTAAGAGCAGCCACGTGGTGAGGCCCTTTGCCCTCACCGCCACCCTCGACATGGACCCCGACACCTTTGCCCTCTGGGTGGTAGAAAATATTCCGAGGGAGTATGAAGATGCTTCTGAGATAGCGGAGGCGTTTCGCTGGGTCTCCCGCTCAGATGTCTTCGCAGGAAGAATAATAAGGAGGCAGTACTGGGGCTTCTTGGCCTACTCCCAAGAGCTCCTCGTAAACGGCGTTATTATAGCAAAAAGGCGCCACTACAGGAAATTTACAAGATACTCCTACCCCACCTGGCTGAGGCTGTTATCAAAATATAAAGAAAGGAACCATCTGAGGAGGGAGGTGGCCAAAAAGCTGGGCAAAGTATTTCATCTCTCGAGGAGGCGCATCCTCCTGGACGTCTTCCCCCTCCTCCCCCTCTTCTTCAAGAAGAAGGAGTGGGCAAGGGAGATCATCAGAAGGGCGAGGCTCACGGAGGAGGAAGTGGCCCTCATCTTGGGGAAGGAAAGGGTGGACGGGGAGGTCAAAGGGCTGTTTGAGGCGAGAGTGTGAGGGTGCTACTCCACAGAGGGCCGAAATTGGAGGGAGAGAAGAGGGAAAATGCTGAGAAAATAGAGGTTAAAATTTTAAAGATGATGGAGGAGCTTGGGGTGGAGAGGACGGACGATCCGTCACAGTGCGACCTCGCAATAATAATAGGCGGTGACGGAACGCTCCTCCACATCCACAACGACCTGCGCTGCCCCTACATAGGTATAAACCCCCTCCCCAGGTCCCTGCACCCAAGGGGCTCCGTGGGCAGCTACATGCAACTGGCCTGGCCCAACCTCCAGCCCTTAGAGAAAGTTTTGAAGGGGAGGTTTAAGGTGGGGGAGGTGGCGCGCATAGCCAACGACAGGGGGCTTCCCCTCGCCCTCAACGAGGTCCAGCTCTTCTCAGATCCCCCCTCCGACGTCCTCAGGGTGAGGATAGAGGTGTGCGATAAAAGTTTTGAGGTGGAGGGGAGCATACTGCTGGTATATACGCCCACTGGGGCCACGGGCTTTGCCCGCTCCCTCGACGGCCCTCTCCTCCTTGGCGACCTGTTTGGCATGGTGGTGGGGGCTCCCCTCTCGGGCCCAAGGAGCCTGGCGTTCCCCAACACCTGCCCCGTGGCCATAGAATTTCTTAACGACGTCATTGTGTCGGTGGATAGCCTGAAGAAGGGGAAGGAGCCCTTGGCGCGCTTTGAAGGAGGGGAATCCATAAAATTGTTTAAGGGAAGGGGGTTGAAGAAGGTTATCCTGTAGCCCCTCCAAGCCCTTTAAAGACTTGGGGGCAGTGAAAGGGGGACCCGTAGCCCAGCCTGGACAGG
>CAYZKO010000121.1:0-1791 GCA_964479315.1 uncultured archaeon | reverse complement strand
CCCCGAGGAACACAAGCCTCTTGAACCTCACGAGGGCCACGTCCACCTCCGGCCTAAGTATCTTCACGGGCCTCAGGCCCAGGAGCTCGGAAAAGTAATCTTCGACAAACCACTCCACGTGCCTCGGCAGGAGAGCAGTGAGCTCCTCGTCGCTTACCTGCCACAGGTCGGAGATGCCGTACTTCCCCTCGAGATAGTAGTAAAGGTCTAAGAGCGGGGAGGTGTGCCTGTAGACAGATTTTCTTTCGTGGAGGACGGGGACCTTTTTTATTAGTCCCATGTCCATGAGCGCCTGGACGTAGTAGGAGGCTGTGGTGGGGGAGACGCCCGCCTCCCTCACAATCTCATTTATTATCTGCGAAAACTTTGTTGTCCCCTGGGTGGCGGCCAGCAGGACGGCCCTGTAAGACCTCGTGAACCTCCTCTCCTCCTCCGTGAAGACCTCCGACACTATCCTCTCGGCGTGCCTCAGGCCGTTGTATAGCACGTCCCTGAGGGGCTTTCCCGGGACGTACTCGAGGAGTAGCGGCTCCCTGAGGTATACTGCCATCTCCAGGAGCTCCCTGCCCTCGTAGTATCCTGACAGGGCTCTGAGGATGTCGAGGGGCGAGATGAGCCCAACCTCTATCTCGGAAAACATCCCTACTATGGGGGACTGCCCAGATATTATTTCTCTGGATAGGTGGAGAGTGGATGTCACGAGGACGAGCTCCTTTGGCTGGTAGGCCTGTATCTGGTCGAGGAAGGAGCCCGGCAGCCTGTGGAACTCGTCCACCACAGCGCCCTCGCACACCTCCGGGAAGATATTTAGGAACTCGTCGTAGGTGAACCTCCTGCCCCTGTGCTCCACGTCCCACACATAGCCTCCCCTCCCAACGAGGTAGTAGCGCTCCCACTCCGTAAACTCCTTCACAAAGAAGCTCTTCCCAGTTTTCCTCCTCCCGTAGACAAGCTTCCTACCCCCTGCCCTCCTCCACTCCTCTTCGAGGGCCTCCCTCCTCACAATGATTGCCATGACAATGATTGGCAGAACAATCATTAAAAAGGCTAACGGTTGTTTGATGGTGGCCACGCCAATGACCGTTTAAAGGGCAAGCCCCCATTTCCACCGTGGAGCTGGACAGGGCAACCGTCTATGTGACAAAATATTTTACGCCCCCCACTTTCCTTAGGACAGAAGAAATAGACCTAGTCATTACAAGTAAGAGGCCTGACCCCACGTCAAAATGGGACGCCCTCCTCTGGCACTACCTCTATCTCTGGCGGACGGGCGCCATAGACCTTCCCAGGGCCCTCTGGTGCGCCATAACCCACATTTTAGATCCTAAAATAATAATCTCGGTGGCACTCCTGGGGGCTGTCGCCTATTATGTCAAGACAGGCGATCCCCTGGCATTTCCCGTGGCAGTAATTCTTGTGCCTGTCATAGCCCTTGTCCTCTTGGCTGTCAGCGCTGTTTTTACCCTTATCTCCCTTCCTTTCGTGCTGCCTGCCGTGCTCTCGGCAAGGTTTAAGAAAAAGGTAAAGGTGTGCCTGGCAGAAGGCGTGGAACACGAGATAGAGTGGCGCAGGGGAAAATTATTATACTACAGGGGCCCTGATGTGGACAAGGAAGAGCTGGAGGAGATCGAGGAGCTCGAAGAGGAAACTCCAAGGGATATCTACACCGAGCGGCTCGGGGAGAGGGCCAAGCGGGCCATCACAAAATATTTAAATGGCTGTTAGGCCTAAGCCCATCCCCTCACTCCTTTAAAACCTTTCCCACAAGCCCCTCCACATCCCACACCTCCA
>CAYZKO010000120.1:0-1832 GCA_964479315.1 uncultured archaeon | reverse complement strand
CATAAAGCTCCTTTCTGGCAGGGACGTCCCCGCCACAGGCTACTCCATCGGCGTCGACAGGCTCTTCGACCTCCTCAGGCGCGAGGGCCTCATAAGGGGTGCAAAAACGGTTACACGGGTGTTGGTGGCTTGGGTGGACGTGAGAAAATACGCCCTCGAGGTTTTGAAGAGACTAAGGGAGGGGGGCATTCCCTCCGAGATGGACCTCTCGGGGAGGAAGCTGAGGAAGCAGCTGGAGTACGCCTCGGCCCTCGGCATCCCCTACGTTATTATTGTGGGTCCCAGGGAGGAGGAGAGGGGCATCGCCAGGCTCAGGGACATGGAGAGGGGCGAGGAGAGGGAGGTGGGTATAGAAGACGTTGTGGAGGAGTTGCATGCCCTGTTGTAAAAATAGCTACTTACCAACCTCCTCCTTGAGGCCGGCGGCGTCGAGGAGCAGGTGGATGAGATCCTTCCCCCTTACAGTCCCATACCTCCCCCTCGAGCAGTCCACCTCACTGAACTTTTCTACATCGTCGCCCCCCACGTTTATCAAGAAGGGAACGGGATCCCCCGAGTGCGTCTTGAGGGAGACGGGGGTTGCGTGATCGCCTGTGACGAGGACAGTAAATTCGCTTAACGGCTCGAGGAGGCCGTCCACGAATTCTATATACCTCCTCTTCTCCTCCCACTTCCCGTCATGGCCGTAGACGTCCGTGAGCTTGAAGTGGATGAAGAAGAAGTCGTATTCGCCCGATTTCTTCAAGACATATTTTACCTTTTCCCCGTCTGGGAGCTTTACAGTGTCCATGCCGAAGTAGGCGGCGGTTCCTACGTAGAGGTTCCTGTCTGCCACACCAAGAGCCCGGAGCCCATACCTATCCCTGAATGTCTCTCTCTCCCTAATTTTTCCAGCCCCCCTCGGCAGGATGACGTTGGCCGGTAAGAGGCCGAGCTCCTCCCTCTCCCTGTTGAGCGGGTGATCCCTTAGGACCTCGTAGGACTTCTTTACTATCCACTCCAGGATCCTGCCGGTGGGACTGTCGTAGAACCTTATTTTTCTTCCGGGGAATTGGGGATCCATATCTGGTATTGGAGAGAGGACTTCCCCCCTTATTATGAGGACCCCCCTGTATTTTTCGTAGGCCCTGAGGATGATGTCGACGCCGAAGGGGTTCCTCTTGAGCTCCCTCTCCAGGTCCCTGGCCATCTCCTCTATGAACTCCCCCCTCCTGCCGGCCCTCCTGTCCTTCACCACGAAGCCTTCTCCTACGGTGGCGAAATTTATCCTAAAGGCTATGTCGCCGGGATTTAGCTCTATACCGGCCCCAAAGGCCTCCAGAACCCCTCTTCCTGGATAATCCTTCTCATCGTAGCCGAAGAGGAGCGTGTGGGCTATGCCGCTCCCCACCGGGACGCCGGGGGCAAGGGTATAATGTATTCCGCACGAGCCGTTTTTTGCGAGGCCGTCGAGGACTGGGGTGTTGGCGGCCCTTAGGGGCGTGACCCTTCCCCTGTCTGCGAGGCCGTCCAGCACCACCAGGGCCAGCGCCACAAAAACCCTTGGCCTCCTAATATTTAAAAAGGTTTCAGAAGAACATCTTCCTCTCCCCTATGCTCGGTATCCTCACCACCACCTCCACCATTCCCCTGAGGCTCGAATGCTTTATTTTTTCTCCAAGCACTATCTCCACCTGAAAAATACCGGCCGTGTGCTCCATCTCTACCTCTATGCGCAGCGGCCTCTCCTCGCCCGGCAGGAGCTCCACCCTTTTTATGGAGAGGGCAGAGAGGGAGTGGATGGAGAAGCTCCCCCTCTTGTAGGGGATCCTGGCCCTGCCCTCCGCCATGTC
>CAYZKO010000119.1:0-1875 GCA_964479315.1 uncultured archaeon | reverse complement strand
GCCCGGCGCTTCATTCCCACCCTCCTCCCCCCTGGGCGGGTGAAGGTGAGGCGGGGGGTCATAGAGGCGGGCTGTGGGCGCGGGGGGGAGGGGAGGGAAGTAGTGGAAAGGGGCTGGACAGCCGTCTATCCCCACGAATTAAAAACGTCTCCCCTTCCCCCCTTCCAGCGGGGCCAGGAGGTTTCCCTCTCCCTTTCAGTGGAGGAGAGGAAGACGCAGCCACCCCCGAGGTATACCTACTCCACCCTCCTCTCTAAGATGGAGAGCCTCGGCCTCGGAACGAAGTCCACGAGGGCGGAGATAATAGACAAGTTATTTAAGAGGGGTTATCTTACCGGAAAGAAAGTTATAAGGCCCACGGAGCTTGGAGAGGCTGTCTATGACATACTGAAGGGCATAGTGCCCGTTATTGTGGGGCCTGGGCTGACGGCCTCCCTTGAGGAGGAGCTCGAGAGGGTGGCCAAGGGCCAAGAGGGGAGGGAGGAGGTGGTGGCGAGGGCCAGGGAGGTGCTCAGGAAGGTTGTTAACGATTTCCTGGCAAGGGACGTAGGTGGAGTGGCTCTTGGATCCAAGGAAGAGCCTGTGGGAAAACGTCCAGGCGCTCCACGAGGAGCTAAAAAAGTTAAAAAAGAAAAGGGAAAGGTTGCTAAGGCTCATAGAGGAAGAAAAAAGAAAGGCTGAGGAGATGGTGGAGGAAGAAAAGATTGTTATAAGGAAGAAGAGGAAGAGGGAGTGGTATGAGGCGTTCCGATGGATGTTCACCTCTGGGGGTTTTCTTGTCATCGGTGGGAGGGACGCCAGGACGAACGAGCTCATTATAAAAAAATACCTCGAGGAGGGGGACCTCTTCTTCCATGCTGATGTGGTGGGCGCGCCGGCGGTGGTCATGAAGAGGGGGGAGGAGGCCGGAGAGGGCGACATCCTCGAGGCAGCTATTTTTTCTGCCTCCTACTCGAGGGCGTGGCGCATGGGCCTCTATAGGGTTCCCGTTTTCTATGTGAGGGCCTCCCAGGTGACGCTCTCGCCCCCCTCGGGGGAGTACAGGCCCAGGGGCGGCGCAATAATAAAGGGGAAAAGGGAATGGACGGAGGCGCCCCTGGGCATCTACCTGGGCTTTGATGAAAGGTTCTTTGTCAGCGCTGTTGAGCGCGATAACGTCTTGTTCCAGCTTCTGCCCGGTAGAATGCCCCGTGATGAGGCCGCAAGGCTTATTCTAAAGTCGCTGAATTTGGACAAAAGCTTTATGGACGAGCTTGTCCCACTTCTTCCACCTGGTGACGTTGATGTGAGAGTGCTGAAACTCAAGACATCTGAACGATAGGTTCGATGTCTGCGTATTTTCTTACACGCACCCAATCCACACTTAACGGACCGTAATTCCGGTGTTCCACAAACCCGATGCCGTTATGCGAGAAGCCATAGCTACTGACAAAGCTCACACAGCCCCGGGCGTTCGAACAGTGTATGACGCTCTCCCCCTTTACAACTGTTTTTACAAATGTCCAGATCTTAGGAGGTATGACTTGTGGAGTTAGTTTTGCTAACCAACCCACATCGGAACCATTTGAATACCCTCTTGGTATAGAATATCCACATGCTTCACAATCTTCCCAGCTTAACCAATTGTCCTGATCTTGGAAGATATAAACTACACCTCCTGCCGGCCGGTTATCATATGTATAAGCCTCAATGATATAATTTTCTGGCAATGTTATGGTTGTATAGGCTATGTGTTTATAATAACTGTTGGTACCAGGTGTGAATGTCACAACACCGTTACTAACAGTGTAAGAAATATCGTATGTGCTCCACAAGCTCGTGTCGAAAGTATTAAAGTCATCATAAAACTCAAACACATTCTCCCCACCCACCGCT
>CAYZKO010000118.1:0-1917 GCA_964479315.1 uncultured archaeon | reverse complement strand
CAAAGACAACACTACCTCAAATTTCTTTGTCTGCCTGTCCGAGGTGGAGGGTGGGAGTTGCCTAAGGACCATGAAGAAGGGTGTGGATGCAACCAGCATCGGTGGGGTTGTAGGAAAAATAAAGGGGGACTACGTCACCGCCACATTCCCCGTTAGCTACCAGATAAATAAAGGAGGGGTACCCTTTAACGATGTAAAAAAGATAACGGTGATCGTATGGCAAGGGGCGTAGCCGCCGTCTTTGACGCCATCTTCCTGTTGGTCATAGCGGCCATAGCGTCGAGCATCGTGCTCTCCGCCTCAGCCAAGTACGGGAAGAACCTTGAGATCCAGACGCACCAGCTCCTCTTAAATTATTATGCGAAGCAGGTCATAAGGGTTATTGTTACCGCCTCTGTGGAGAGGGAGGGGGGCGTCTCCGACTACCTCCTCTCCTACCTCAAGGAGGCCCTGGAGTCCTTTAAGAAGAACCTTGACCGCCAGGTGATAGGAAAATTTGAGACGGTGGTCCAGAGGGCCATGAAGCCCCTCTCCTCAAGGTATGACTATATCGTGCTCCTCGATATCCCCTCCTATGAATACATGCTTGCCGTGTACAAGGTGGGAGGGAAAAAAGGGGTGGAGGAATTTTGTAGTGATGGCTGTGGCCACAGCGTGAAGGAGATGAAGAGGTGGATGGAGGGGCTTGGCGAGGTCTACTCCTCCATGGCAACGATTTTTATAAGGGTGTGTTCTGGGGGTGTGTGCAACTATAGCGAAGCCCACATAAGGGTGATTATTTTTCCGAAGGATTCTGCCCAGTGGCTCTCCTGATCAGCCCTCCAGGAGCTTGAGCAACTCGTCTTCCCCCTCCTTCTCCTCCCTCTTCTCCTCGCCCCCTCCGAGGAGGGATAGCAGCTCATCCTTGGGCGACTCCTCCTTCTCCTCCGGCTCCACAACTATCTTTTCCTCTACGGCTATGCGCTCCCTTATGCGTTTGTAAAGCTCCTGGGCAATATCGTTCACCACGTCGTCCCTCAAAATATCTATGTTCTCCTCCAGCAGCCTCCTAAAAGTCTTCTCTATCTCCTCCTCCTTCTCCCTTAGGAAGTCCCTGGCAACCCTTCTTCTCCTAGCTTTCTCTTTAAAACTTTTTATGCCCAGCTCTTTCACCTCTTTATTTATAATATCCATTATCGACCTTTCAAGTTTCTTCTTAGCTAGCCTTATTATCTTCTCCCTCTCCGCCAGCGAAAGCCTCCTCACCTCCTTCTTCTCCTTCCTCACCTCTTTTTTGACCTCTTTCTTAACCTCCTCCTTGGGCTCCTCTTTTTTCTCAGCCGGCTTTTCCTCCTTTGGTTTCTTCTCCTCTTTCTCCTCCATCATCTCTTCCACAGGGGGCAGATCTGCATACTGTCTCAATATTTCTACTACCTCTTGAAATTTTTTCAGCTCATCTATCTCCCTCTTCCGCACAATTTTTTTCTTTCCGGCCTTGGCCTTTCTTTTCCTCTCCAGGTTGAGCTTGATCTCCTCCAGGACCACCGCCTTGGCTGGGGGGCGCCTCTGGAGCCTGGCCACTTTCTTCCCTATGAGGGAGGAGAGGAAATCGAGCACGCCCACGCTTAAACGTGGGCCGAGCTTTTTATAATCCATGCCCCTCCTAAGGGTGTGGACGTAGCCCGGCTCCTTTTGGCCTCCCTGGTGGGGGGTGCGGTCCTCTACTTCCTTGAGGGGAAGGGGGGCAGGCGGGCCTCCCTCCTTCTCATCCTCCTGCTCTCCCTTGCCATAAACTCAGACTGCATCTTAAAATATTTTTGTCCCCCAGCTCCCCAAAACGTTTACATTATTTGCTCTCCTCCTCCTCTAATACCTTATTTTTTAGCAAGCGCTTACACTTTCCTCGTCCTCTTACTCTTCTACATTATTTTTAGCGGC
>CAYZKO010000117.1:0-1953 GCA_964479315.1 uncultured archaeon | reverse complement strand
TATATCCCAGCGAGAGACGCTCCGCTCCCCTTCCACCACATGAAACACCTCTTTTACGCCCCTAACGAGGCCAAATACCCATAGATTTTTGCCATTCTCCCTAATGGTCAGCCTATCAAAGTCGGCACCACTTAGAAAAACCACTCCTTGTCCCTCCACCACAACCTTTTCGTCAGTTATTTTATAGTACACGGCACGGCCCATGGCTTCCCTTAGGGGACTGTAGTCCTCGCTTAGGTCTATACCAGCCTCCCCTCTCCACTTCTCAGCCCCCTTTATTTTTATCTCCTGAACTGAAGGGACGCTCATGACGCTCCACGGGGTGTAGTCCCTTGTGGGGCTATCGCGCCTTCCTCTCATCCCACACCCTCCGAGAAATTATAGGATAACACTCTTTTAAAAACCTCTGCATAGGTAGGGGGTAAATCCTTAAGTATGTCGGCCAGAAATCCTGTAACAATAAGTGCCCTTGCCTTTTCCTCGGGAATGCCGCGCGAGGCAAGATAAAAAAGCTGATCATCGCTTAAAAAGGAAGTGGAGGCCTCGTGGGATAGGAGAATTTCTGTTTCAAGCTGGAAATGAGGATAGGTCATGCCCTTCGCTCCTCTGTCAAGGAGGAGGGTATCACAAGAAAGGGCCACCTTGGAGCCCTTGGAGGGGGGCAAAGCCCGCACAAGTCCCCTGAACACAACGGTGCTCCCCTCCGAGGCTACAGACCTTGAAATAATATTAGCTTTGGCCTTACCCATTAAAAATATTTTTGCTCCACCTTCCTTCCACTGCCCGTCCTTGGCTACAGAGAAGAGCCTAAACTCTGCCCTTGCCCCCTCTCTTAGAATGACGGAAGGGTACACGTAGGAGTAGCGGGAGCCGAAGGACCCCTCTGTCCAAAAGATCTTGGCACCCTCCTCCAGGTAAGCCCTTTTGCTATTAAAATTTATAACAGAGGTGCTCCAGTTCTGAACGGTCGTAAACTTAATTTCTCCATCCTTGTGGACGTATATTTCCACCACACCATCATGGAAGTCGTAGCGGCTGAAGCGGGGGGAGGCGCAGCTTTCAACAAAGTTAACAGAGGCGCCCTCCCCTACCACAATAAGGGTGTGCTCGAACTGGGCAAACAGCTCCCGGCTGAAGGCGAAGAAGGCCTCTATAGGGAATTTTATCTCAACTCCATCTGGCACGTATAGGAAGATGCCGCCCTTCCAAAGCGCATAGTGGAGGGCTGCATACCTATGCTCCCCAGGAGGAAATATTTTACCAAAGTAGCGCCTCACAAGGTGAGAATAATTGCGGACGGCGTCCTCCATGGTTGTAAATATAACTCCTTCCTTTCGGAGCATCTCCATAGCCTTCTCTATAAGTGTATTTGAATTTACGGTAACACCAAGCCCTGATAAATAATCAATGTAATTCTCCAGCCCTGCACGCTTATAAAAGTTTATAACTTGCTCCATCTCTTTCTCCGAGGGCTCTCTCTCAACCCTCAAAACACTTAAGTCCAGGGTATCTATGCCCTGAAGCCAAAGGGGATCATTCATCCTATTGAATAGTTCAAATGACATTGTCCTAATTTTTCTCATCCAAGGAGGCTCTTCCTCCATGAGGGCCTCAACCAAGGATGGCTCCACCCTCCCCACTGTCCTCAAGTACCACACCTCCCCTCATATAAAATGTTTTGTGGGCGAGTGATGACGCAAGAGGATTGTGGGAGACGTAGAGGATGCCCTTGCCCTTCTTTGCCATCTCTTTTATTTTTTCAAACATTACGCGGAGGCTCTCCACATCCACACCGCTGTCTATCTCGTCGAGCAAGATATACCTACACTTAGAAAAATATGCCTGGACAAGCTCAAATTTTTTCCTCTCACCACCAGAGAGCCCCCGAAGTTCATGCTCCAGGAATTCCTCATCAAGGCCCAACTCCCTAAATAATCTTTCACCCTCCTCCCT
>CAYZKO010000116.1:0-1958 GCA_964479315.1 uncultured archaeon | reverse complement strand
ACCCTTTGATAAAAAGGGCGAGGCGGCAGTATAAAGAGGGGGAGCTCTATGAGAAGTGGCTGGCCTCGAGTTTGAGCCAAGTGCTGAAGAGGAAGGCCTCTAAGGAGGAGCGTTTGAGAGAATATTTTGATGAGCTGGCGAGGAGGTTGGAGAGGGAGGCGACCTTCCAGGTGGAGATGGGGGAAGAGGGGCCGAAGCAGAGGCGCAAGTCCCCCGTTGTTGTTCCCCAAACCCCTGTTAGGAGGAAGAAGGTCATAAATCCAAGGATAGCGGAGTACTTTGACTTTCTGGACAGGAGGGAGCTGGAAAGGGTGGCGAAGAAATTTAAAAGCGTTCCTGGGGTTGGGAAGGATGCGGCGCAGAGGATGTATAAATATCTTGGAGTGGAAGGCATGGTAAGAAATTTAAAGTATGCAGAGTTGCTCTCCAAAAGAATTTTGAAAAGCATTCTCCCCAAGAGGGAGCGCAGTGCCAGGGGTCCTGGTGATAAAATAAGTAAGGAGGAGATAGCCAGGCTCCTAAACTTTTTGAATACGGTGCAGGGAGCCCTTAAGAGGGGGCAAGTGGGGGTGCAGGTGGAGGAGGGAGCGGTAAAAATAATTGTCAGAGAGCCTCGGGATCACAGGGCAAAGGCAGCCCTCTCCAACGACCTCTGGGACCTTTTAAAGAGGCTGAGCGGGTCGGAGCACCTCCACAAGAGGAGCGGCAACGCTATGCGCGTGCCCCACTCCTACTTCAAAAATTTACCTGAAGCTGTGCGTAACCACCCCTTCATCCGCTCCATTACAAAAAAGCTTTCTAAATTAAGGGCACAAAAATAAAGCCCTCCCTCCTCTCAATTTCCTTCAGCTTCTTACCCCTCTTCTCATATGCCACAAGGTCCTGGTAGCTCCTTGGGCCAATGGGGGCCACAAGGATCCCACCCTCCTTCAGCTGCTCCACGAGGGGGTTGGGTATTTCCGGTGTTGCGGCATGGATGATTATTCTATCGTATGGGGCATACTCGGGGAGGCCTGCCTTCCCATCCCTGCAGAAGACATATATTTCCCTATAGCCAAGCCTATTAAGTCTTTTTTCAGCCTCCTCCGCAAGCCTGCATATGATTTCAAGGGTATAAACGGGGGAGTGGGTTATTTCATAGATCAAGGCGGCCGTGTAGCCGCTCCCTGTCCCCACCTCCAGCACCCTTAGGCCCTCCTTGAGCCTGAGCATTTCTAACATAACCGCTATGGTGTAGGGCTGGCTTATGGTTTGGCCGTGGCCTATGGGGAGGGCGGTATCATGATACGCATATTTTTTGAGATGTGGGGGGACGAACTCCTCCCTCGGCACGGCCTCAAAGGCCCTTAAAATTTCTTCTGAGAACCCAAAGCCCCTAAGCCTCTCTATCAGCCACCTCTTCATTCCTTTCCCTCGCAATCTCCTCAATCTCCCTAAAACTTTCAGCCGAGAGGAGCTCCTCCTCCTCGATGTAGGGCTTCCCCCTCACTTTTCCCACAAAAAGATAATACTCGTACACCTTCCCCCTCCCCTCCTCAAGATCTTTTATGTTCGTGCCCCTCTTCACGAAGGAGATGGTGGTGCTCCCCCTGCTGAGGACGCTCCAGGGCATGCGGGCGAAGTGGGCGGCCCTCTCGCATAGGTGGGAGAGTATGGTGAAGGGATAGGGGAGGGAGACGTCTATCTCAATGCTCAGGGGCTCCTCCGCAATGAGGCCCGGCCCGAGTATCTCCTCAAGCCTCCTTGCCATCTCAAGGGAGGCGGACTGCCCCCTTTCGTATCTATAAATTGTTTCCTTGGTGGTTCCCACGAGACGTGCCAGCGCCTGGAGGGAGAGGCCCCTCTCCACCCTCCTCTTCCTCAACTCTTCCCCGTTGAGTCTTACAACCTTGTTTCCCTTCTTGTAGAGGGCAAGCTCCCCACCCTCCCCCATATACTTAAACGTCTCGCCATTTACC
>CAYZKO010000115.1:0-1962 GCA_964479315.1 uncultured archaeon | reverse complement strand
CCCTTCGAAGTGGCTTGTAGCAGAGTATAGGCACGCGGCTAAAATGGCTGGTGAACGCCTGGTAATAACCAATGCGCAGAAATGCTGCGAACTGTTTAGCCGGATAGCTAAATGCTACACTCGTAGCATCGTCGAGCTTGAAGGAACACTCTACACTAGTCAGGAGAATATAGTGGTTCTGGACCCCCAAGCCGAGCTGGAGCTATCGCCGGTGGAGGCTAGGAGGGCTGAGGTAATAGTTGTTGGCGGTATACTTGGCGACCACCCGCCAAGAGGTAGGACTAAAGCTCTTCTATCATCTAGGCTTCCGAGAGCACTGAAGAGGAGTCTTGGGCCTCACCAGTGGAGTATAGATGGTGCAGTCTACGTGGCTTTGAAGGTTGTTGAGGGTTTGAAGCCTGGTGAGGTGGAGGTTGTGGTTAACCCGACTGTAAAGGTTGACATGGGCTATTATGGTGAGGTGGAGGTTGTGCTTCCCTTCGCCTACCCGTTAGTCGGCGGTAAGCCTCTCATATCAGAAGAGGTTCTAGCTCTCCTAGCGGGTGGCCTGGGGTATGAGGAGTTAAAGCTTGCTAGGGGTAGGCTTAGACGCTGCTTCTAAACCGTGGCACTCATAATGAGTCCTATAGCGAATGCTGCAAGCCCACTCACAACACCCACGTAGTAGGGTTCGGAGCCGTGCAGCACTTTCATTCTGGGCTTAGCATAGTAGCCTAGGACGGCCACAGCCACTGCGATGTATGTAGTGAAGAGTGTGGCCGAAATTGTGGATGGTGTGAGGCCGGATGCGAAGCCGAAGATGAAGCCTAGTAGGATACGTGCTAGGGACAGTTTAAGTCTCGCCAGCCTTCTTTCCATATACAGCTCGTAGGGGTCTTGGCTCCTCTCTAGCCTCTCCCCGCCCGACATAGATTATCCGTGCCCTCCCTGGTATCCGCATTCTAAGCTCCTCAACTGTGACGGCTTCAATTATAGGCTTAAGCTCCTTGCCAGCTTTTTCGGCAAGCAGCCTCCGCAGCCTCTTGGCAACTTGTGAGGGGTCCTCCTCGCCCGGCACAAGCACTGCGTAGACTACACTCCTACGCTTAACCAGATGGTCGGGGCCGACTATAACTAGGGGCTTACCATCCTCAAGCCCGACTCCTATAGCCAGCTTCAACTCTATGGGGCCTAGATAGTTCTTCCTACCATAAACCATGAACGCACCCTTAGCCAGGTACTCGCCGGAGGGTGGCGATTTTGAAACTTGGCTACCCCAAACCCAGTAGACGTCCACACTGCCCATACCAGCCTTCCACGCTTTAGAATATGCTGCAGCTATAACTGCGGCCTCCAGCAGGTCCTGCTGGCCGGGTGTTTCACCCTCGGCGAAGACTATGACCGCTGGCGCGCCGTGTATGTCTGCGTGCATGAAAATCCTCTTCTCGTTAAGGTACCTTCTGACTATCGACTCGTTCTGGCTCGCATCCCTCCCGCCGATAACCAGGTAGCCACTGCTAGTCACAAGCCAATGGTACTTCTCGTACCACTCCCTCCTCCTAACATGGGCCCTGGCCCTCGCAAGCCTAGCCCTAATCCTCTCCTCCAGCTCCCTAAGCTTAGCCTCAGCCTCAGCTACTGCCCTACGCCCCCTTTCAATCTTAGCCCTAAGCTCCCCGATACGCTTGTACAGCTCGACAACAAGCCTATCCGGCGGAATCCTAACATCAAGCTCAACAAGTCTACCATTAATGGAAACCTTCACCTTACTATGCTCAGGCTCTACATCCACAACACCCGGACAGTTGCCGACAACACTATCCCAACCACTCCTCTCCCTAACCCTCACCACACACTCGTAAGCCTCGTAAAGCTCCGCCATATGCTCAGCTATGAAGGCAGCCTCATCCTCGAGAATCTTAACCCTCTCCTCCAGCCGCTTCAAGTTCGCAAGGGCGGACTCTAGAGAAGCTCTAAGCCTAG
>CAYZKO010000114.1:0-1987 GCA_964479315.1 uncultured archaeon | reverse complement strand
GTTTGCGGTGGTAGATCTTGATGAGACGCTCATCCACGGGATCCTGGCGGTCAAGATAGCCAAGGCCCTGCTTGATCCGAGGAAAACCCATGGCGTTGTGCCCAAAAAATATTATCTAAAACTTTTACGATACCTACACCTCCCCCTCCTCACGAAGCTCAAGGGCATACGCAAGGTCTATACCTACATCATACGTAAGGGCTACGAGCTCTATCTAAAAATAATGGAGGATAGGGAGGTGGACAGGGAGAGGCTCCTCTCCCTTATGTGTGAGGTGGTGAGGGGTGTGCCCCTTGCAGAGGAGGCAAAAGAATTATTAAACAGGCTGAGGGAGAGGGGCTACGTGGTGGTGTTGGTCACTGCCACTCCCCAGGAGATTGCAGAATGTTTCGCCAGGCTACACGGTATTGAGGAGGTCATAGGCTCCACTCCTGGACTCATTCTCGATGTTGAGGGGAAGGAGAAAGTTTTAAGAGAGCTCTCCAGGAGGGGGAGAATCGAGATCATTGTGGGAAATCCCGGCAACGAGCCCTTCCACCTGGCGGAGCGCCTTGCGGTCATCGTGAGGTCGCCAAGGGATTTAAGGAGATGGCTGCCACTCATATAGTGGAGTGCCTCTTTTATGAGAGGCTGCCAGGGAATAAAGTCCGATGCAATACATGCGAAAGGAGATGCATTATTCTGCCCGGAAGGAGGGGAGCGTGCAGGGTGAGGGAAAATAGGGACGGAAAACTTTATCTCCTGGTTTACGGCCACCCCGTCTCCATCCACATCGACCCTGTAGAGAAAAAACCGCTCTTCCACTTCATGCCAGGAACGGACATACTTTCCTACTCCACAGTGGGCTGCAATTTCTTCTGTAAATACTGCCAGAACTGGGACATCTCCCAGGCCTCCCCCGAAGATGTGGAGACCCCCTACGTGCCCCCAGCTGAAATGGCTGCCATTGCATACGAAAGGGGCACCATAGGGGTTGCCCACACCTATACAGAGCCCACGGTATTTTATGAATATGCGAGGGATATTGGCATGGAGGTAAAAAAGCTGGGGCTTGTAAACGTTTTTGTTACGAATGGCTACTTTACTAAAGAGGTGCTAAGGGATATGATCGGGTTTGTGGACGCCGTAAACGTAGACCTTAAGGGGGACAAAAAGTTTTATAAAGAGGTGGTCGTGGGGGCCGATGTGGAGGTAGTGAAAAGAAATATAAAGGCCCTCCACAATGCTGGGGTCCATGTGGAGGTGACAATGCTCATCATACCAGGCTATAACGACGATCCTGACATATTTAGGCAAAGCGTGGAATTTGTTACGTCAGTGTCGAGGCATATCCCCCTCCACATCTCGCGCTTCTTCCCAAGCTATAGGATGAGCCATGTACCCCCCACACCCCTTGATACACTTAAAAAATTTTACGAGGTAGCAAGGGAACACCTGGATTATGTTTACCTTGGAAACGTTCCAGACAGCAAATATGAAAGCACGTACTGTCCCAACTGCGGGAATGTGGTGATAAGGCGGGAGGGCTATAGAGTGACGAACCTGCTTGAAGGCAATAGGTGCCCCTACTGTGGTTATAAAATTGAGGGGGTGTTCAGCCTACCACAAGGAAGCTCCACCACGGTTTCTTCTCCTCAATGACCCCTCCTGTCTCCACGTCCACAGCCACCTCCACCTCATACTCCACAGGGAGCACGAAGAGGAGCCTCCCACTCCTCTTGCCCTTGACAACGTACGCAGGCCTCCCCTTCACCTTAGAAATTTTTACCTCATGGGGCTTCACCCTCATCCTCCTTAAGACTTCCTGGGGCGATAGCCTGAGGGGCGTGTTCTCCACCTTTATGCCCTCATTCTTGTCCACGGTGAGGGGGAGGGCGGAGTCCACCTCCACATCACCTACTTTGATATAGACTTTCCCCTTGTCCGCCCCCACCACCGCCCTTGTGGTTCCCACGGGCGCCTCCACCTCTATGCTCTTGGCCACGAG
>CAYZKO010000113.1:0-1994 GCA_964479315.1 uncultured archaeon | reverse complement strand
TGTGTGTGTGGCATGCTCTCACCCCATCATAAAAGCAGAGGGGGTTTAAAAGGTTTAACTTAGATGAGCGTCGCCCTCTCCACTTCTACGCTGTCGACGCCTGGGATGGAGGACAGCGCCTCCTCCACCCTTGCCTGGATGCCCCCCTCATCGGGCACCTTGACGCCCACAAGGAGGGCTGAGAAGCCGAAGCCAATGGGCTCTTCTCTAATTTCTACAAGCTTAGCTCCCTCTGGGAGGGCAGAGGGGAGGGCGTCCTTAACTCTTTTCAACTCCTCAGGCCCCTCGGGATAGACCTTTAGCACCAGGAGGACTTCACCCATTTTTATGGCCCCCTAAAGCCGCAGGAGGGACAGACGTAGGGCGTGCTCCTCGCCCTACATTCCTTACATCTCACAATGGGCTCCCCACACACAGGACACTTGAACATAACATATTCCCCAGGGCCCACTTCCCTTCCACAGGAGGTGCAACGCCTTGTGATCACAAGGAAGGTGAGGGGGCAATGCCTTTTTATGCCTATGCCCCCTTTCACCCCCGTGATAGGTGTTGTGGGCAAGCCCTCCTCGGGCAAGTCCACCTTCTTCAACGCCGCCACAGAGCAGAACGTCAAAACGGCCCCCTACCCCTTTACCACCATCGAGCCAAATATTGGTGTGACGTGGGTGAAGGTGGCCTGCCCCCATGTGGAGAAAGGGGCGCCCTGCAGTCCCAGGAGCGGCTTCTGCCTCAAGGGCTGGAGGTTTGTGCCCGTAAAAATCATAGATGTGGCGGGCCTTGTGCCCGGGGCCCACGAGGGCAGGGGGATGGGGAACAAATTCCTCGACGATCTAAGGCAGGCGGAGGCCTTCATACAGGTGGTGGATGCCTCGGGGAGAACAGACCTTGAGGGGAATCCGGGGAAGGGGGATCCCGTGGAGGAGGTGGCCTTCCTTGAGAGGGAGCTCCTGGAGTGGTTTAAGGAGAAAATAATGAAGGCGGTGGAGAGGGTGGAGAAGATGCCCTCTGGAGAGAGGGAGAGGAGGTTTGTGGGACAGTTTACGGGCCTTGGCATCCCTCCCTCCGAGGTGGAGAGGCTGTTGAACAAGCTGGGCTGGCCTGGGGCGGAGGAGTGGGCCCGGGCCTTCCTTGAAATGAGGACGAGGGTGGTAGCCGCCAACAAGGTGGATGTGGAGGGGAGTGAGGAGTGGGTGAAGGAGCTTGAGAGGAGATACGAGAACGTGGTGCCTGTGTCTGCCTTGGCGGAGCTCATCCTGAGGAGAGCCGCAAGGAACGGCTATATAGAATATGTTCCTGGAGAGGGGGAATTTGAGGTGAAGAGGAGGCTTACGGAGGAGCAGAGGAGGGCCCTTGAGCTGGCGAGGGAGGTAATGGAGAGGTGGGGCTCCACGGGGGTGCAGGCGTGCATCGATAGGGCGGTGCTCTCCACCAATATAGTGGTGTTCCCCGTGGCGGATGAGGAGAGGTGGAGCGATGGGGAGGGAAATGTTCTGCCAGATGCCTACATACTCCCCAAGGGCTCTACCCCGCTGGAGCTGGCGAGAAAAATTCATACAGATCTTGCAGCCAAATTTATAGCCGCCGTGGACTGCAGAACCCATAGGCGCATAGGGAAGGACCACCCCCTCCACCACCTCGATGTTATAAAAATAGTTGCGGGAAGGTAGTAGCGTGAGGATCTATGTGAAGTCCAAGAAGGACAGGGACGCGCTCTCCCATATCGTGCCTGGGGTTCGCAGCCTCGGCGTGAGCCATGGGGAGCTCGATGAGGCTATAGAAAATATTCCGAGAGGGGACTTTGTGGTGGTGCTGGTGGGGAGGGAGGAGGCGCGCTGGCTGAGGGAGGAGCACGACTCCCCCACCCTCAAGGTGCATGTCTTTTGGAAAGCAAAAATAAGAAATGGGAGGTTGAGGGAGTTAAGATATTTTGTGGAGGAGGCAAAGTTCAGGTTTATAACCGATATTATATATAAAAATATGTATATCCTTGGGAG
>CAYZKO010000112.1:0-2014 GCA_964479315.1 uncultured archaeon | reverse complement strand
CCTCCATTTTGGCCATAGGTTTAAAATAACGTGGGGAGGGCTTAAATACATGACAGCCAGGTACAGGGCCATCCTCTTCGATGCGGACGGAACGCTCATTGACAGCGTGGAGGCCCATGTGCTCTCCTTCAGGGAGCTTGCAGAGGAGGTGGGGCTGGGGCCTGTAGATGTCAGGAAATATATAGGTCTTAGCTTCAGGAACATAATCAGGAACGCCTTTGGGGAAAAATGGCTGGATAAATTGGATGAGTTGAGGGAAAGGAGGAAGGATATTTTCCTAAGGAAGTACTTCGAGAAGGTGACCCCCCTCATCCCCCTCTCCACCCTCCGGGAGCTCAGGAAGAGGTATAAGCTTGGGGTGGTCACCTCAGGGGGTATCCTAACCCTCTCCCTTCTCAAAAAATTTGGTTATACGGAGCTCATGGACGTCATTATTACACCAAGGGGAAGGAGCAAGCCATGCCCCGATCCCATCCTCAGGGCGGTGGAGGTGGTTGGAAGGCCTACCCTCTATGTGGGAGATACGGTCTATGACGAGGCGGCTGCCCTGGCTGCAGGCGTGGACTTCATGGCGGTGGAGGACTTCATTGCGGGCTGGAGGACCCTCATTGTTTAAAAGGGTGAGGCTGTATTAAATAATGTGGAGAGGGCCATTTACCTTGGGAGGCCCCTCAAACGTGGGAAGGGGGAAAGGAGGTTTGTGCGTGAGAGCTTCCTCATAAAGGAGGGTGTTATAACCCCGAAGGAGCTTGAGAGGGGTGAGAAAGTTTTAAGGGTAGAGCGCCCCTTGGGAAAGGGAAAGGGAGAGATGATGTTTTGGAGGAGGGGGTTGGGGGCTGTTTGGATCGATGTGGGAAAGAAGGAAGAGATAAAAAATATACTAAACACAATAGTGGGTGATAAGGGAATAAATAATTTTAAGGGGTTTGAGGAGGCTGGCTATAAAGAGCTGTTTAGCGTGGACAGCGAGCAGGAGAGGTGGGAGCACCCCCTGGGCACCCTGGTTATAAAGAAAATTAGATCAGCCTCGGTGCCCCTGACCAAGGACATGTACGCTGTGATAATGGACGCAGAGCCCTACGTGGAGGTCTTTGCAAAAAATAAGGAAGACATTAAGAAGCTTGAAGAAGAACTGTTGCTATCGGGGAGGGTTTCGTGGGAAGGGGAAGCCCTTAAACAATTAGTCCGCAACCTCTGGTTCCGGGTGGGAGATGTTGTAAAAACTGGGGAAGGGGGACAGGGGCACAGGCTTCACATCGCCCGGTGGGATAATGGCTATCACGTATCCTATGAGGCCATTGTGAAGGATGAAGTTGGGAAGAACAGGGAGCGTGAAATAATGAGAAGGGTTCTAGAGGTGGCCAAAGAGCTCAAGCTTCCCAAGGACGAAAAACTTGGGGTGGCTGCAGAAACTATTGCATACATGAAGGGCAACAGAATAGTAAGAACGTTCCATTATTGGGTTAGCGATCCCAAAAAAGTGAAGGCATTCCTCCATAAATTTATAGAGATAATGTCGGCTAAGGGGGCAAGATCCTAACGTTTGAGAGCACGATGTCGGAGGAGGAAAAGAGGGCGTCGAGGGAGGAGCGCGTCCTTATGAGGGCGTCCTGGAGGGAGGCTGTGGAGTTGTAGAGGTAGATGCCCACGCCCGAGCAGTTGAGGTGCATGGTGGCGTCCTGGAAGGAGACGTTTGAAGAGTTGAGGACGATGATGCCGTGGGGGTAGGAGGAGGAGAGGGAGAAGTTTTTTAGGGTAACATCGTTGGAGCTGAGGACCGCCACGGGGGGATAGACCCTTTGGAGGGTCTTGCCGTCGCCGTCTATGGTGGCCCCTGTTAGGAAATTTGAGGCCCACACGGCAAGGGGATAGAAGAGGGAGAAGGAGGTACCATAGCCGGGCTTCAAGAAAAATAGTTTTTGATCGCCGTACATTACGTCCGCCGCATCGAACTCATAGCTTTCCAAGCTCTCCGGATCGTGCAGGTATATAACTGTATCCACGTTGTTTGCAA
>CAYZKO010000111.1:0-2015 GCA_964479315.1 uncultured archaeon | reverse complement strand
GGAAGAGGTTGAGGGTTGTGGCGGATAGGGAACTTCGCATAAAATTAAAGGTCATGGGTGAAATTGGGGAACGTCTCCTTAAGGCCCTTGAATACTTCTCAAGGGACGAAGTGATAAGAAAGCTCCACCAACTTGCGCGACAGGAGGACCATAGCCTAAACTTTGAAAATATTATAAGAGGGCTTTGGGTGATTGCGGAGGGCCAGGGCCACATCCTCCCTGAAGAGCTGCCATACATACCGGAGAGGGGGAGGAGGCCTGACATAAAGGGACTCTATCACCTTGCGCGCGATCTTCAGAGGATAGGGGAGACGTATGGAAAAATTTATGATCTCATGGAGGAAGTCCGGATGGATATGTCTAGATCGCTCGAGCGCTTGGGCATTTTAAGGAAGGGAAAGCCTGGAGTGCATATTGAGAGGTGGAAAGGCGCGGTGAAGGAGGAAGACCCCGAGCTCCTCCAACTGCTCGAGGTGTTGCAGGAGGATCCCCACAATGAGGAGCTCATGCATAAAATACTTATGGGCCTTATGAGGCACAACTTGCCCCTCCTGGTGCTGGCCGGCATTCATAAAATCGAGAGCAACGGAACGATTAGCTTAACAAATAAGGGAAAGAGTATTCACTACAAATTGACAAGGAGCACAACCATTGACAAAATCTTGGAGGAGTTAGGACTGCTCTCCAATTTCAAGGGGAAGAAGTTGAAGAAGTTTCGGTATAAAATAAGAAGGATATTTAAGTCTGGCCATACACCCGAGTACGGTAGTGCTCCCATCGAGAGGGCCTTTGTGAACATGAATAAATTGAGTTGGGGTGGGAGGGAATATCGCAAGGTGGCGAGGCGTTTAACCCTTAGGATGGTTGCGGAGGCGCTAAAAAATAGGTAAATTTATTTGGTGGCCTTTTCGATGAGCTCCTCAAGTGTTTTTAGGGCTTCTTCGATGTCTTTCTCGCTCCGTGCGCCAGCGCATATTAGGTTTCCGTTCTTGAAGAGGAGGATGGTGGGCCTCCCCTCTCCTAACTTTATTATAACACCGGGGAACTGCTCAGGCTCGTACTCTACGTTGTCGTACGTTTCGGCCAGGAGGTAGAGGTCCACCTCCCTTCCGAGGGAGGAGGAGGCAACTATATTTTCTACCTTTACATCAACTTCTTCTGGATCTGGCAAATTTATGTTGGGAAGAGCTTTTTTTATCTGGTTCAACGCTATTTTTATGGCCTCTCTAACATTGGATTCGTTCCTCGTGCCTGTGCAGATGAGTTTTCCGTTCTTAAAAATTAGGAGGGTGGCCCTCGGATCGAAGAGCCTAAGTATAGCTCCAGGAAACTGTTCTGGCTCATATTCCACATTATCAAGGTTGAGGGCAAGGTTGTAGAGGTCGAGTTCTGTGTTGAGGTTTGCGTAGGCCACTATATTGACGATCTCGTATCTCCTGCCCCCCTCGCCCATGGGGTTATGGGGAGCCTATGTCTTTAAAAAGGGGTGCCCCCAGGCGTTCTCTCCTTAATTTTTATACCAGCTGGTCCAAAACCTCTCCAAAAAGTTTTGATACATAGAAAGCCCTTGGATCACCTATCCCTCTTGTCTTCAGATAGAGTTGTTGGTTTTCGTCCAACGTGAGCGTTTTTACGCTGTGAGACGCCTTCCTGGTTAAGCCGCTGGCCTCAATGGCTGGCACAGCCGACGCAGACCCCTCAACATCGTATATATAAATTTTTATATCTCCGCTACCCCTCAAAGTAGGCCTACAGACTGAGGAGTGGAGGAGAAGATGACGGAGGGTGGAGTCCTCTAGGAGGTGGTGAACGTCTGTCGATCCACTGCTAACACCCTTTAGTGTTAAATTTTTCCCTCTATACCTTACATAGAGGTAATGGCCCTCTACCTTGTAAAATATTTTAGAGTTGCTTATATCCCAGCGCGAGACACTCCGCTCCCCTTCCACCACATGAAACATCTCTTTTACGCCCCTAACGAGGCCAAATACCCATAGATTTTTGCCATTCTCCCT
>CAYZKO010000110.1:0-2032 GCA_964479315.1 uncultured archaeon | reverse complement strand
GCCAGTATTGAGGATGAGGGCTGCTGGGGAGGAGTTCCTGCCGGTGCACGGGTCGCTGGCGGCGGATACCCACAAAGCACACGTCGGACTCCTTAAAGCAGATAAGAGGGATGAGCGCCTCGTTAGGATACACAATTCTTTCGAGGCAGGTATAAATAGTGCCCTCTCCTTAAAAGATGCAACAAATACCGTTCTCCAGCTATCCAAAAAAGATGTCGTGCCGGTTGAAGTTCACGAAAGGTTCATAAACCACATAACACACAAACAGAGAAGAGAAATAGTAAGAAAATGAGTGGATGGGGTCTTTTTACTCAGCCGTTACGTCCTCCATCCTCTCACCACTATTCATCTTCTCCTGAAATCCTTTTAAGGGTTATGTTGAACCAGAGTGGGGTTGCTAACAGTGTGAGCCTTAAAAGTGTTCGCCTTCAGAAATGTGCGGCGGAGGTGACTGCCATGACGGACCAGAACGAGGTCTTGGTGGGTAAGAAGCCTGTAATGAACTACGTGCTGGCAGTGGTAACCCAGTTCAACCAGGGGGCCAAGGAGGTCCACATCAAGGCAAGGGGGCGCGCCATTTCGAAGGCCGTGGACGTGGCAGAAATCGTCAGGAACAGGTTCATAACGGACGCCAAGGTGAAAGAAATTTCCATCAACACGGAGGAGGTCCAGGGCGAGAAGGGCCCCACAAAGGTGTCTGCCATAGACATCGTTCTCGCCCGCCCATGAGCTTTTTAATCTCCTCCCTTGCTTTCTTTATTGTATGGTGCTGCTCCCCATCTGCGAGAGGTGCGCGGCAGGGGAGGAGCTTTGTCCCGTGGATAGGGACAAGCTCGAGAGGGGCCTTATAACAGAGGAAGATATAAGGGTCTCGAGGCTTCTCTACAGACTGGACAAAATTTATAGGATTGGAGATAGTGTGGAGATGGTGGGAGTTGTTGATGTAGGACCGTTCTATATTTTGCTGGCCAAAGGGGATATAAGCAGGCTTATAGGAAAAAGGGGGAGGGTGATAAGGGCCCTTGCCAGGGAGATGGGCAAGCCCGTGAGGATTGTGGAGGTAGATGTGGATGTTAAAAAATCGGTTCAGGACCTTATGGGGAAGGTGAGGGTGGTGGGCGTTAGTAAAATTAAGGAAGGTGAGGGAGTAACATACAAGGTCTACCTCATGAGGTCCGACATGAAGTACTGGCCCTACACATACGCCGACGCCAAGAGGGCGGTGGAAATGCTCCTTGGCCACCCCGTGGAGTTGGAGATGGTATGAAATCTGAAGTGTTGTCACTGACGGGTTCGGAACCGTCACAGAAAGTCATTTATATGTCATGATATGTCATGACACGTAGTGGGGGATCCCCTGGAGGTCATCGCCAGCAGCCTGGGCATAAGGAAGGAGGACGTGGAGGACATCGTAGCCCTTGGAAAATACCTCGAAAACCCAGTATACCTCGGTCTGCTCGTCGCTGCCCTCATCGAGGAGAGGAAGCGCACCAACGAGCTGTTGAGCAAGATCTACCACGAGCTGAGGAGGAGCTCAACGGTGGAGGGCCTGTCGGACCAGGACGAAAAAATACTTGAGCTGATAAGGGAGAGGGGTGCAGTAACAGCGGAGGACGTGAAGGAGGCCCTTGGATATAAGGGCTTGAACGGCGCCTCCGCAAGGCTGAATAAGCTCCACCGCATGGGCTACCTCCAGAAGATCAGAAGGGGGAAGAAAGTATATTTCACGCTCGCTTAGCAGCCGCCGTCGGTTCCGCCTCCCGCTCCGCCTCCCTCGCCCCCTTTATTTTTCTAAGGTATTCAACATACCAGTCGCCAAGGACAATTTCCTCCAACTCCTCTGCAATCTTCCTTGACGTTTCTAACCTCAACTTGCCCTTGGCGTAGTCTATCCAACCCTCGAGGCCCCTCACCCCAACACTTCTATACTCCACTGCAGTGGCCATGAGCTCCAGTTGGTCGGCATCCTTCAGAACCACACTACTCCCAGGGTCTTCAAGCCCCAGGAAGTCCCAGAGCCTGTGTTCGTTAA
>CAYZKO010000109.1:0-2044 GCA_964479315.1 uncultured archaeon | reverse complement strand
GGACGGGATAGCCCCTTATAACTCCTTCCCTCTCCATTAGTCTCAGAGTGGGTAAGGATATATTTTTTAGCCAGCGCCTGGCAAAGGGTAGCCCCCTAAAGTTTTTTTCAAGCTCCCTGCGGGCGCTCTCCACAAGCCTACTTCTCCCCCTTGCCCCTGTGAGCGAAAAAATTTCCACAAAGGTTCCCTCCTCCACGTATCCCCTACCGCTTGTAATAAAGGGCTCCACAGCCACCACCATACCCTCCTTCAGCACTCCCCTTCCCCTTGGGACATTAGGTATGAAGGTGCCTGCATGGAGGCGATAGGCCTCGATGCTGTGGCCTCCAAGATTTACTATCGGCCTGAAGCCATGCTTCTTTGCCGTTTCCTCCACAGCCTTGCCTATTTTCCATACCTCCACCCCGGCCCTTATGACGGAGAGGGCGTTCTCCAAGGCCTCCTCCACAGCCTCCACAAGCCTTCCCCACTGGCCCGTAAAGTCAATGGTAAGCGCCGCATCGGTTATATGACCCCTTATGTGAACCCCACAGTCCACCTTCAGCACACCCCTTGCCACCCCTTTTTCTTCTGGGGAAGGGGTGTAGTGGGCAGCCTGGTTATCGATGGAGAGGTTGCAGGGGAAGGCGGGCCTGCCCCCAAGCTCCTCCATAAGGCCCTCAAGCCTCTCGGCTACATCTAAAAGATTCTCTCCCTCCCTAATCCTCCTCGCCTCTTTCAGTACTCTGTCCAATATCTTCCCAGACTCCTTATACAGCTCTATCTCCTCCACACCACCTTCAGCACTCCACCTTCCACCTTCGCGCATATTTTTCCCCTCCCACTTATCCTTATCCCATCTCCCACCACCTCGCAGCCCGGCGCCTCGCACGAGAACTGGACATCCATGTCTAGGCGCCTTTCCAATATTTCCTTCATGAGCTTTATTGTGCTACCTATAAAAATAAAATTACAGACCTCTTCATTCCCTCCGGCCATGCTAAGATTTTTTGCAGACTGAAGGGTATCGAGGATGGTGGGCATGGGGGTGGGAAGCCTCTCCCCCGTGTGCTGGTAGATGTAATAAACAATGCCGACGACCACTACAAAGAATACGGCCCACGCAAGATAAGAGAAGATGGTGTGGGCCTGCCCCCTCATCCTATCATCCCCTTCACCACGTTAAGGGAGACGAGGACGGCGGCTGAGAACACAACGAGGGAGATCACCGCCGCCAGGGCCATCTTCCTCATCCTCTCAAGTCTTGCTTCGTTGTAGAGGCTTGAGGAGTAGTAGGTGAGGAGGAGGGAGAGGATGACGTTGTAGAGGGCCACCACCAGGAGGAACTCCATGCCTGAGGGGAGCTCCACCTTTTTGATGGTGGGCATCTCCATGCCCAGCTGGGCTGCAATGTCAGGGGGCACCTCGGGCTGCTCCGCGGACGTAAGGGACGACACAACCACGTACTGAAGTGCCACGGTGATGCCAAGAACCGCCGGCCCCACGAAGAGCGCCATGGCGCCCATCATGGCCCTTATCTCCGAGAGCTTGCTCTTGATGGCGTTGGCGATTTCCTCCTGCTTCCTGAGCTGATTTGAGAATGCCAGGAGGGCCCTCGATGCGAGCTCGGTGCCCAGCTCCACGGAGGAGACCACCACCTTCATGGCCCCCCTCAGGAAATCGCTGGGGGTGTCTGCGAGGGCCCCAAAATATTTGTCAAAGACGGCATCCCTGAGGGCAAGGCCCAGCCCCTTTATGTTGTATAAAACCTTTGAGAAGAGCTCCCGCACAATAACGCTTTCAGGCATAAAATCTATAACACTCTCGAGGGCCCCCTCAAAGGGCTTCCCCTCCCCCATCCTTGAGGCAAGCACGTAAACGGCGTCCTTGAACTCCTCTTCCATCTCCTTAAATTTTCTTAGAACCCTACTTGATTTCTCTGTTGAGAAATAAATTAAAATGGCGGCAGATGTAGCAATTGCCACCATGCTCCCGAGCACGAGGAAATAGGGGGTAGTATCGTAGGAGGAGATGATGTCCCTTACTTCGCTAATTTTAAGACCCT
>CAYZKO010000108.1:0-2046 GCA_964479315.1 uncultured archaeon | reverse complement strand
GGTTTCCGTAAAGGCTGGGTGCACATGTGTGTAGACATCAATGTTTTTATAAGGTTGGCGCCAGAGGTGGGTATGGCCCTCTCAAGGCGCCAGCGCATAATCGAGCTCCTCCTTGACACCTCCGTCCCCCTCTCTCCAGAAGAAATTTCCAGAACGCTGCATATAGACACAGAAAACGTTATTTCAGACCTTCCGAGGGTAGCAGAGGCCATGGAGAGGAAGGGCTACCGTCTTGAAGTAGTGCCAGCGCGGTGCAAGAAGTGCGGCTATACCTTTGAGCCCTCGCTCCATGTCCCCTCCAAGTGTCCCCGCTGTCACTCCCAATGGCTTGAGCCACCGAGATTCAGGCTTGTAAAACAAGGGAAATAACCTCCCCGCCTGCCACCCCAAGGAAGATTACCAAGACAGAAAGATTTAGCGGTGTTGGTCCTCTGAGCTTTATCGAAAGGAGGGAGGGTATTATACCACCTGCCATGAGGAGGCCGAGGGATCCCACTACCAGCGCTCCCTGAAAGTTAAGGCCAGAGATAAAAAATATTATGGGAGGGAGCAGAGTGAGGGTGAGCGCAAAGCTTTTTCTCCTTATGACTTCCACGAGCATATCGCTCATGCCGGTTCCAATGCCAATGAAGGAGGTGAGCATGGTGAGGAGGGGGATGGTGTAGGCTATGGGGGCGTAAAGGCTTCCAAACACTTTTGCGAGGCCGAAGACTGCAATGTCTGGGACGTTTTCTCCCATTACGCCTATGGTAGCCAGCGAGAAGAGGGTGTAGACGGTGGCTGTTATGGCAAAGCCGAGCCCCACAGCTGATACCACCCTTCTCCTATCTCTCTCTAGTTTTATGACCTCGGGGATCACGAGGTGGGCGAAGTAGGCAAACACAGCCACCCCAAAGGCCTTTGGGATGAAGGGCAGCGCCCTTTCAATGTTTATGTGATAGGGCTTGAGGAAGGGGAGGGCCCAGAGGATGGTGAGGCCAAAGAGGAGGAGCATGAGGAAGACCGCGGCGCTCTCCACCTCAGAGGATACCTTTAGGCCAAGAACAACGATGGTGGAGAGGATGAGCCAGAGGATTACACCGAGCACAAATTTATTACCATCTATAAAAAACGTTAAGGCCTCGCTCATGCCGTTTAGGTAGGCTGTGAGGGCCCCCCACGTGGCTATGAGGAGGAAGAGGGCGAAGAGTATTGACCAGCGCCTTCCTAGCCCCATCTCCACGAGCTCGGCGAGATGCACATTCGGATTTATTTTATATAGGGCATCTACCGTGTAGAGGGCGGTTAAATAGAGGAGGAGGCCAGCGGCCAAAATTGTCATCGCCCCCCAGAAGAAGCCAAGGTTTTTGATGACTGCCGGCAGCCCCAGCACGCCTGCGCCTATCTGCGTGCCCACCAAGAGGGCCACTGAGCGCCTGTCCACCTGCAGAGATGGATATAAAGGTTTAAATTGTTAGCAGGGGTGGTTTGTTGGTGTGGCGTCCTCCAAGGGGGCCCGGGCGGAGAGGGAGCTCGTGGAAATGCTCTGGAGGTTGGGATTTGCTGTGGTGAGGTCAGCGGGCTCGGGACAGTCCTACGCGCCGGATGTGGTGGCAATAAAAAATGGTTGTGTGCTCGCCTTTGAATGCAAGGCTTGGCGGGGAAGTGAGCTGCGGATAGAGCATCACCAGATGGACAAGATGATGGAATGGTGTAGGAGGAGCGGTGCAGAGCTCTATATCGCATGGAGGATGCCCTATAGGGGCTGGATCTTTATCCCTGTATATTTACTCTCAAAGAGGGGCGACGTCTATGTTATAAAAAAAGAGGAGGCGGAGGCCCTTGGCATAAGGGATGTTCCATGCGGGGGGTGGGATTCGAACCCACGAAGGGACTGACCCACCGGACCCTGAATCCGGCCCCTTTGGCCACTCGGGCACCCCCGCCCCGTTAATATGTGGGAGCCATCTTTTTAATCCCTTCTACAGCCACCACTCTTACGGGGACGGCCTTGTAGGGTGGAATGCCCGTGTCGGGGTCTGTATCGGGAGGGACAAGAATGTTTAC
>CAYZKO010000107.1:0-2130 GCA_964479315.1 uncultured archaeon | reverse complement strand
CCTGAAAAGCCTTTACCATCCCGAAGATGAGGAGACCGAAGATAAAGCTTGGGATAAGGGCCTTCGGCCCCATCGTGAAGAGAGGATAGAGGAGTAAAAAGGCCAGAGCAAAGAGGGCTACTATATACACGACATCCCTCCTTTTCACTGGCAGCGTCAGGATCAGGAAGAAGACGGTGTAGAGGGTTATTATTAGCGGGGCAAAGTAGAGTCCAATGGTGTTCTTCTCCCAGGGGAGAACCAGATAAATGACCGCTAAGGCCACCACCAGAGCCCACAGGCCCGCGTAGGCCTTGAAATGCTTCGCCACGGTGCCGTATTCAAGGCGGGAGAGAATCGAGACCTCCTCGATGGAATCAAGGGGAATTATCTCCTTTATTAAGCCAAAGCCGTAGAGGAGGACAAGCTCCTTTTCCCTGAGCTCAGCACCGAATGGAGCGGAGAAGATGAAGAAGTATGGGAAGAGCCAAGCGAGGTTCCAGCCTCTGGCGGCCTGGAGGAGAACGCCAATGGCACTTCCAACCAGCGAGAGGGCCAGGAAGAACAGCGGAAGTCCCCTTACAGGGAAGGGGGAGAGCCTAAGCCTCATTTGAAGCACCTCCCCCGAGGATACTCAACAGAGCTTCGGGTTTTTGGCTCATGACGAGGAACTTTCCCCGTGAGGTGGCTATCACAACGTAGTCCCTGCTGTAATACTCGCTCACAAAAAGGAGGGCGACGATGCCGAAGATTATGAGGAACGCTGGGTTGACGAAGCCGAGCTTTAGCCTCATGAGGAGGGCGGTGAGGGCAAGCAGGAGAACACCGAGAATGCCCGCCAGGGAAGGCCTGAAGGGCAGGGACAGAGCGGAGAGGTAGAGAAGGCCGAAGAGGATTAGGGCAATGTCCCCGAAATAGTAGCCCTCCAAAAGCCCCTCCGGAAGGAGCAGGAGGTCGGCAAGGGCCAGCACCACAACCGAGGCGAGCAGTATGAACATCCCGGGGAACTCCCTCACCAAAATCCCCCTCTCAAGCCGGCTCACGACTTTGACCTCCACTATCTCGGGAAGGGGAATATTAACAGAAAGCCTGCCAAAGGCGTATCTGAGCCTCAAAACTTCCCCTTCTATCTCCACGGAAGTTCCCCACGAGGCCGCGAGGAGGAGCCAGCCGAAGAGGGAGAGGGGCAGCAATCTTTCTGATAACCCGGGAACAAGGAGTATCAAGACAAAAGAAAGGACGACAAGGAGGAAAGGAACGCCCGAAAAATTGGCCGGTCGTTGGTCATTAACTTTCATGAAAATCCCTCCTAAGGTGAGACATCAAAGGCATTATCTCTTCCCTTGACGAGTAGCCGAGCATGTAAACCCCTTTCTCGGTGACGAGAATTACCGTGCTCCTCTCCCACAGATCCTCGTCCCACATGAGGCCGCCCATCAAAATTCCGACGGCGAGGAATGGGTACAGAATATCCGGGCCCATCTTTAGATATGAAGCGGCTGCAAGGGATATTAGGACGGCGTAGAAAGTTACAAGGGCCTCCTTTTTATTCCCCTTGGAAAAGACGAATCCGATGAGGGCCGAAAACCCCCATGCTATCCAGAACAAGCCTAAAGCGGGATACTTCCCGTAGAAAAAGAAGATAACACCGGCAACAAGTGTCCCCAGGGGTACGATTAACAGTTCAGGCATGTACCTGGCCAGAACGAGATATCGGGCAGAAGAGACGTCGATTATATCAACGATTTCGTCAAAGGGAATCCTCTCCCTGAAAAGCCTCGGATACCCCCAGCTCAGGAGGATGCCGTCTTCGGTAAGCTCGACCTCCCTGCCCGCGAAGATGAGGCTCAGACCCACCAGCAACAGAAAGTATACCGCACCAATGCGAAGATCCTCCGTCAGTCCCAAGGCTACAAAAACCAGCAGTTCAATGAGGGTTAACCACCAGAAAATCCTCGGTGGACCCGCTTTCATACCACCACCTTGTCAACCTTAGTAAGTTGACAAAATATTTAAACCTTTCGATAGGCTTAAATTACCCGCCTCACTCCATCATGTGGTGATGCCATGTCCCTCGAGGAGCTCTACCGGTACATAAACTGGCGGATGAATCCAAGTGATGAGAGGGCAAGGGAGAGGTTTGAGGGGATA
>CAYZKO010000106.1:0-2197 GCA_964479315.1 uncultured archaeon | reverse complement strand
ATGAAGCCTACGGGGTATCATGGTGCAGAGCCCCCCAGGGTTGTGGCGGAGGCCATGAAGGCGGCGGACGTTTTCATTGCGCCCACAACATATTCCCTCACCCATACAAAGGCCCGCATGGAGGCCACAGAGAGCGGAACGAGGGGCGTAACCCTCCCCATGGTGACGGAGGAGATCATAAGGAGGGCCGTGGATGTGGACTACAAGGAGCTGAAGAGCATTGTGGAAAGGGTCTATAAGGCTGTAAAAAATGCCCACATAATAAAAATTACAAACCGCTTTGGAACACTCATCCGCTTCGACGTCTCCGACAGGAAGTGGATCCTCGACGATGGGGACTATTCCAAGCCCGGGAAGTTTGGCAACCTGCCGGCGGGGAGTATTTACATAGCGCCCAAGGAGAACAATGTGGACGGAAAGATCGTTTTCCACTCCTTCAGGGGTTTAGGGGAGGGCATAATAACCGTAAAGAGTGGTAAAATTGTGGAATTCAGGGGGGAGCTTGGGGAGCGCCTCAAAACCATCCTGCTCCCCCACGGTGAGAGCGCCTTCGTTGTGGCAGCCTTTGGCATCGGGCTCAACCCCAATGCTAAAATTACAGGCAACGTGTTGGAGGATGAGAAGGCCCTGGGGTCTGTGTTCGTTGCCTTTGGCAGGAACGTGGACATAGGAGGCCAGAACGAGGCCTCCATCCACGAAGAAATAATTATCATGGAGCCCACCATAGAGGTGGACGCAAGGCCCATCATGGTGAGCGGTAGGCTTCTGATCTGAGGTGGGGGGCCACGGCGACAAAATAGAACATGCGGCCCTCCTCCGCCCTCCTTAGGGATCGAAGAAGGGCAGATGCCTGCTCCACAGGCCTCCCGTCCTCAAGATAAATATTTGGCCTTGTGTAGAAGGGGCTTCTCATCCCAAAAATTACATTCCTCTTGCCATACCTTCCCACAAGCCTCTCATAAACTTCCAACACCTCCTCCTTCCGCCCCTTATAAACAATTTTATAAAGCCTCCTCTCCTCTATCATCCGCCACCAAAAATTATTTCTCTCCCTGAAGAGTGATATAAGGCCGTGTTCATCCATATTAGCCACCTCTTCAGCCCCCACCTCCTCCAATAGCTCCCCAACAGCCCTTATAAACATCCTATCAAGCACAAGCACGGTCCTATGGAAGTATACGGAGTCCCCCAGTATGAAGCGGGCAACATGGAGGTGTTCTATGTTGGGTATAATTTTTTCCTTTATGTATACCCTCCCATTCTCTGTCCAGCTATTTCTCATAATTCTTTCCCAAGGTATGTAGCCCACTTCTACGCCTGTAAAATAGGAATCTCTGCGGAGGTAGTCAAGCCTGTCAGCAAGGGCATCCACTATAATTTTTCTCTCCCTGGAGAAGACTTCCTTCAAGGAAAATACGCTGTCGTGCAGGATTTCCTTAGCAATTTCCCTTGTCCTCCTCTCATGGTCAAAGGCGACGCCGTTCTCGGAAAAGGCAAGCTCGAGGAGGTGGGAAAAGGGTCCATGCCCCACGTCGTGGAGGAGGGCGTATGCGTGGGTTGCCTCGTCCTCCGTTGTGGAGAGCATGATATAATAAACTCCGAGGGAGTGCTCGAAGCGTGTGTGGTTGGCGGTAGGATAAACATATTTTACGAGGGCAAGCTGTGATATATTCCTAAGCCTCTGGAAGAGGGGGTGGTCCACAATTTCCTTCAGGCCCGGGGAAAGGGGTATCTCCCCATAGAGGGGATCGCGCACGTATTTCATTCCACCCCCTCTGCCACAAACTTCTTTAAAAGCTCTACGAGCTCCTCCATTTTCCCCTTCCTCAGGGCCTCCTCCACGCTGGCAAATATCACCAGCGCCTGCTCCCTCCCTATGGTATGGCTAAGGGGCAGGAGCTCCGCCTCCCTCTCAATCTCCGGGTCGTTAAGAATTTGAGCCACCATCTTGAGAAACCTCTTGGCTTCCTCCACAAGCTGATGCCTCCTCTCCTCTATTTCCCTCAGCACCTCCATCCCCTTCTCCGTCAGCTCATAACCCTTCTCCCCCTTCCTCACAACTCCCCTCTCCTCCCAATACTTTATTATTGGATATATGCTGCCGGGGGAAGCTTTTCCGAATAAATCTTCTACTTTTTTCATTATTTGATAGCCCGTCAGGGGCCCCTTCTCCAACAGTCGCAACACCAGGAGCTTG
>CAYZKO010000105.1:0-2202 GCA_964479315.1 uncultured archaeon | reverse complement strand
CAGCTCGAAAGGCTATATTTTGCAAGGGTGGAGGCCAACTGGGGCGAAAGGGTTAAAATGGTCTACACCCATAAGTAAGGGTGAAGCAGGCGGGCAGCCTCACCCTCTTCCTCCTGGCCATCCTACTGGCCTGGCACTTCGATTTCCCCCTTTCAGCCCTTCTCCAGCTTGATAAAATTTTCTCTCCCTTCTTCTGGGCCCCATTTATTTTGGTGATCGTTATAGCCTACACAGGCGTCTACCTCTTCCAGCCTACCACCCTCAACGATAAAATAATAACTTTTGCTCCTCCCCTCCTCCTCTCCCTTCTCCTCCTTTCTCCCCACCAGCTTGATGACGTCGGAGTTGCCTCCTTAATCCTTACTGCCCCCTTTCTCTCCACGAAACCGGAGGGAATTGGAGGGACCTGGAAGAGAATAAGGGAGCCGAGGGGCTTAGCCTCCTTATTTTTAATCCTTATACTGGCCTACGCTGTCTTCGCCAAGAGGACCACCTATAATGAAATAGGTTTCAACGCCTTTGTGGAGCTCATGGGGAGCATGGGCGAGGTCCAGACGCCGGAGAAAATAGTGGATCAGATGATACCCAGGGGTGTAACGGAGGAGGACAGAAGAATAATCGTGGAAAAACTTTCTTCGCTACCAGAGTGGAACCTCCTAACCCCAGACCAGAGGGAGCGGGTGATACAGCAGAACCTATTAACACTAAAGCTCACGCGGGAGGCCCTCAGGGAGGCCGTGCTCAGAGACTTGAGAAGGATGAACATGCTCTCCAAGGAGAGGATCAAAGAAATCCTGACGAGCATGAGGGGCATGAGGGGCATCCTCGAAACTCTCTACCTTCTCCCCCTGGCCTCTGGGCTCTTCTTCTACTCCCTAGCCCTCGAAATAATATCCATCATACTTTTTATCGTGATACTTCCCATAGAGCTCCTTGCACGGAGGAGCGCCCATAGCGTTTAATGTATTTCCCACCCCCATCTCCCCGTGCTCCGCCAGCCCATTGTCACGGTCCTGGGCCACGTGGACCATGGAAAAACAACCCTCCTCGACAGGATAAGGAGGACTGCCGTCCAGAGGAAGGAGGCGGGCGGCATTACGCAGCACATAGGGGCCTCTGAGGTGCCTATTAATGTAATAAAAAAGATTGCAGAACCCATCCTAAAGAACCTTCCTATAAAATTTAAGATACCGGGCCTCCTTTTTATAGACACCCCCGGGCACGAGGCCTTCACCAACCTCAGAAAACGAGGTGGTAGCATAGCAGATCTCGCCGTCCTCGTGGTTGACATAACCCAGGGCTTCCAGCCCCAAACCTACGAGGCCATCGAGATCCTAAAAACTTTTAGGGTGCCCTTCCTGGTGGCTGCCAACAAAATAGACCTAATCCCCGGCTGGAAGTCCCACGAAGACATGCCCATAACCCTTTCCCTCAAGGAGCAAAGCCAGACAGCTATGGACTACCTTGATACAAAAATATATGACCTAGTGGGAACCCTGGGAAGCCTCGGCTTCTCCGCAGAGAGGTTCGACAGGGTGAAGGACTTCACCCGGGAGGTCCTCATCATACCTGTCTCAGGAAAAACAGGTGAGGGCATACCAGAGCTCCTCCTCTATCTTTCAGGCCTCTCGCAAAAATATCTCGAAAGGAGGCTTGACACTGACACAAAGAGGCCAGGAAGGGGGGTCATCCTCGAAATAAAAGAAGATGTGGGCCTTGGCAAGACAGCCACCGTCATCCTCTATGAAGGAACTTTAAGAAAAAATGACCAGATAGCCTTCCTTACGAGGTCTGGGCTGCGGATTTCGCGGGTAAAGGCCTTGTTCAAACCAAAACCCCTCGACGAAATCCGCAGCCCAAGAGACAAATTCACACCTGTGGAGGAGGTTACGGCGGCCGCTGGGGTCAAACTCTCTGCCCCCGGTCTCCAGGAGGCCCTGCCGGGCTCCCCTTTGGTGGTTTACACGTCAGAGGAAGATGTAGAGGCCCTGGAGAGGGAGATGGAGGGCCTGACCTTTAGTGGGGAGGATGTGGGGGTTGTGGTTAAGGCCGATACGCTGGGCACCCTCGAGGCGCTTGTAGGCATGTTAAAAAATAGAGGGGTGCCCATAAGGAGGGCTGATGTTGGTGCAGTATCCAAGAGGGATGTTGTGGAGGCGTCCACTGTGAGGGAAACGGATCGGTATAGGGGGGTAGTTTTAG
>CAYZKO010000104.1:0-2215 GCA_964479315.1 uncultured archaeon | reverse complement strand
GGGAGGCGCTTGCGGAGGAGGCGAGGAGGCGGCGGGAGGAAGTGGAGGCCAAGCTCAAGCTCCTACCCAACCTCCTCCACCCCAGCGTTCCCGTGGGCCCCGACGAGACGTTTAATAGGCCAGTGCGCTTCTGGGGAAGGCCAAAGGTGTGGAAGGGCCATGTGGAAGTCTTTAAGAGGCAGGTGGAGGGCTTTGAGGTGGAGTACGAGGTGGTGGAGGAGAGGCCGCCCCACCACTACGATCTGGTGGAGATGTTGGAGGTTGTGGACGGCGAGAGGGCGGCTAAAATTTCCGGGAGCAGGTTCTATTTTGAGAAGGGAGAGCTCGTCTTCCTCGACCTGGCCCTCTCCATGTATGCCCTGGAGAAGCTCATGAGGAAGGGCTTTAAGCCCGTTATACCCCCCTACATGGTAAGGAGGTTTGTGGAGGAAGGGGCAACATATTTTACCGACTTCGAGGAAATGATATACAAGATAGAGGGCGAAGATCTTTATTTGATACCCACCGCAGAGCACCCCCTTGCAGGCCTCCACGCTGATGAGATCTTTGAGGTGGGGGAGCTTCCCAGGAGGTATGTGGGGTGGAGCCCCTGTTTTAGGAAGGAGGCGGGCTCCCACGGCAAGGACACAAAGGGTATTTTCCGCGTCCACCAGTTCCACAAGGTGGAGCAGTTCTCCTACGTCTACCCTGAAGATTCTTGGAAGGAGCACGAATTCCTCATAAGGAATGCGGAGGAAATTCTTCAGGAGCTCGGCATCCCCTACAGGGTGGTGGACATCGCCTCGGGGGACCTGGGGGCGGTGGCGGCCAGGAAGTTCGACATAGAGGGGTGGTTCCCGGGGCAGGGAAAATATAGAGAGCTCGTTTCAGGCTCCAACTGCCTTGACTGGCAGGCAAGGAGGCTCAACATCCGCTACAGGAAAAAGGATGGAACAACAGATTTTGTCCATACCCTGAACGCCACGGCGCTTGCCGTTCAGCGGGTTATCACCGCCATCCTCGAGAACCACTTTGACGGAGAGGTGGTGAGGATCCCCAGGGTCCTCTGGAAGTACCTCCCGGATGATGTGAGGGAAATACCGGTGAAGAAAAATGTACGTCGCCATTGAGGGCATAGACGGTTCGGGAAAGGACACGCAGCTGGACATGCTCTCATCCTATCTCAGGGAGAAAAATGTTCCCTTCGTTAGAACAGCTGAGCCCACCACCTTCCTCCCCATAGGCCTCTTCATAAAGGGCCTCCTCAGGAGTTGCTACCACCCCTCCCCCTCCGCCATGACGCTCCTCTTCCTTGCGGATGTGGTGGAGCACCAGCGGGAGCGCGTGCTTCCAGCCCTTGGGGAGGGAAGGTGGGTTATCTCCTCCCGCTCCTTCATCTCTACCTTGGCCTACCAAATGGCTGCAGGCGTAGAAAAAGATTTTATACTTGGGCTCGTCCGCGCCCTTGGCCTTAGATGGCCAGACATGGTCATAGTCCTTGATGTGGAGGCGGAGGTGGCCCTTGCGAGGAAGAGGGAGAGGCGCCACATGTACGAAAGGGCCCAGTTCCTGGAGGAGGTTAGAAAAAATTACTTGGCGCTGGCAAGGGAGTTTAGTTTTTACGTCGTCCGTGCAGACAGACCCCCGGACACCGTTTTTAACGAGATAAAAAACATCCTTAGCAGCTACCTTTGAGGTAATTCCCAAATGTCCTGCAAAAGTCCCTTAGTTTTTTATATCTTGAACCACAAATGCACTTATATTTAACACACCTCCCCTTCCTGTCCCTTTTATCGCATTCCTTGTGGCACCTACACAAATATCTTTTAATGAATCCCTCGGCATCCCCCTCGCACTTAATGCCCTTCAGGTCAGCTATAAGGGTCTTCCCGCCCCAGTGGATCACCAGGGGGGTGTGGCTGAAGAGGGCGAGTCCCACTTCCTTGTGGGCAAAAACCTTGGGTGCTACGCTGAGGCCCGGCACACGCCACTCGCCCTCCACACCAGAAAATATCTCCCAAACCCTTCTAATAAATTTCTTGGTGGACAGGCTCCCAAAACCGTCCAGCACACATCCTTCCACACTCTCATATTTTATCCTTGGTCCAAACTTTTTCCCTCCAAAGATCCTGTCGATGGCGTCCGGCGTGGGCCCCTTATCTTCCTCTATCTCCTCACACTCCTCGCTTTTTATTTTGTCATTTATCACCTTCAGGACGTCCTCAGCCTCCTCACT
>CAYZKO010000103.1:0-2252 GCA_964479315.1 uncultured archaeon | reverse complement strand
TTATATATAATTATTTTCTTTTTATTTATTGTAAAGCGCTATTGGATAAATTAGATGGAAACATTAATGGCATTCCACGATACTGCGTTTTTTATCAACTCAGTTTAGTTGATAAATATGAATGAAATAATTATGGAATTGAATGTTGCTTACTCCATCCTTATTTCTTGCAATTTCTTCCAAATCATTTTTCTCACGCTTGAGCTCTGAAATATCTTCAAGAGCCTAAAATGAATAATATGATTTTATCAGAATGCACGTACGTTTTCAGTATTTTTTTTTTAACCCTAAAACTTGTAGTCTCCCTCACATGCGAGGGACTACCCTAAAACTTACCTCACTTAGCTTGCTCTTTAGTTCTGATATTTCAGCTCTTTGTGAATGACGTTCCTTTTCGACCTTGAAAACCAAGATTTGATGTACGTTGTGATCTCAATGATGACATAACGTTTAATATACTCAAAAAAAGTATCGTTAAAATTATTGTTTTAATAGTCACCGGGTATCAAACTCCAAAGTCTGGTTTTATGTATTCCAAGTACATTTAATTTCATATATTCTAAACCTGACTTTCACGACTATAAATACTAACAACTGAATGACAAATGACCCACCTTATTTTTCGACCTTCCCAGTTCCGTCACCGTGACTTTTCCTTCTTCCATTTCACATAGCAACTGAAACTGTTTGTCTTCTCGATGAGAATACAAAATCGGAAGAAACGTATGCTGCGTACAGCGTTTGGCTGTTGTCACTGACTTCAACTGCTGGTTCTCAATTGCCCTACCAACAGTCAGCACCTTCTGAAAGCAACGGTTGCTTAACCGCGCTACTATGTAGTAATGTTTGAAGTCCTATTTCAGTAAAAGATATATCATTATATATGGATTAGCTAAAGTAAAGGCTAATAAGTTTGAATGTTCTACTTACATGCGTAGTTCCGTATCGATGCCGTACATTTGTTTTCCACGCCCCAATGTGACTTTTGTTCATCGGGGGATCCGCTTCACTGTCCTCTGACAATCCTGCTACTCGAAACAGTTCGCCCCTCATCCATGCCACCGTTGCCAAAAAATCTGGCTTTGTAATCGTGGTTTCCCCACGGTAACTCGTTGCGGAACGTATGTGCAATGGCTGTGCTGGCGCAATTGGCAGAAACTGAGTTGCTGTGGAACGAGGCCAATTTCCATCACGAGGTGAATTCGTAGCGGCTTGCGTCGAGGCAATGAAGTTGAGTCGCCTCGGTACCGTAGCTCCTTCATCACCAGGGTTAATCGGAGCAAGCGAGTGCGTTCTTATACCAGCTTCATGCAACTGACTAGCTCCAACCAGTGGAAATGGTATAAACTCTCCAGGTCGAATTGGGGTCGTAGTAGACGAAATGTTGATCGATGGCACGGGCACCTGTTCCAAGGACAGTGAAGTTGGAATAGTAGCAGAAAAATGATTAAACTCCATCGTAATGTTGTTTCTAGCGAAATTTTGCAACTGACTTTTCAATTTTCAATTTACTCAAAAGGTGTACCAAGACTGAATCTGTTACTGGTACTTCTCGTCTTTTATATACTTTTATTACGTCAGAAGCATGAGTACACCTCCACAGGATTCCTGCAGAAAATGCTACTATGTCCTCACACTTGAAGTTGTCAACAATATGATAGTAGCCAGATCATTGAGACACTCAAAATGGAGCCGGGTACCCCCTGAAACAGAGATCATGCAGACTGCGTGAACGATCTTCAGCGTGATAAAGTGAAAGCCTTTTCTTTATGTCTGTAGAAACTGTGAGTCTTAAAATCCTACATTTTAGATCTTCTGAGGTAATGATGTTTATCTTCTTACTTCAATAAACAACTCAATCAATTAATACTGTCCAGTTTCGTGCTTGTCAACACCTAAGTACGTCTACGTACGTAGGAAGATTTTACGATAAATAATTAGTAATTGGTACATAAATTTGTACAATTTACGTAAATGATTTCAAAATGTATTTCGTAATCAACTTTGTAATCATTTTTGAAAATAGGTGAAAATCATGCACCATGTTTCAGTGTTACCCTGGTCCATTTTCTCTCTCTCTCTCGGCTCTCTTCCGATCTCTCTTCATAATTTGGAGCGCCGCTAAATAGCTTGCTGGCCGCACTAAATTACGAGAGAGAGAGAGAAAGAGAGAGAGAGAGAGAGAGAGATAGAGAGAGAGACAATAAAACCTCTGGAATCATTTCACCAAAATGAGCTCATCTAGGCTTGAT
>CAYZKO010000102.1:0-2282 GCA_964479315.1 uncultured archaeon | reverse complement strand
GGCAAGACGCTGCTGGCCTAGGCGGTGGCAGGGGAATCGGAGGCCTCCTTCATCCACGTTGTGGGGTCGGAGCTCGTTAGGAAATATATAGGTGAGGGGGCCAAGCTCGTGAAGGAAATTTTTAGAACCGCCCGCAAGCGCACCCCCTCCATTATATTTATCGACGAGATAGACGCCATTGGCGGGAGGAGGGAGGAGGCCTCCAACGGCGAGAGGGAGGTCCACAGGACCCTCATCCAGCTCCTGGCGGAGATGGACGGCTTCAGGCCCCTGGAGGGGGTGGTGGTGATGGCCGCCACCAACAGGCCAGACCTCCTGGATCCCGCACTGTTGAGGCCTGGAAGGTTTGACAGGCACATTCATGTTCCACTGCCTGACGCCTCCTCCCGCCGCAAAATAATACAGCTCTACCTCTCGCGCATGAAGAACAGAGGTATTGAGGTGGAAAAATTGGTTAGGGCCACCAACGGCTTCTCCGGTGCCGACATAAAGAACCTCCTCACGGAGGCGGGCTATAGGGCCATAAGGAAGGGGAGGAGCTACATAGTCCAGGAGGACGTCGATGAGGTGCTCTCCCTCTTCCAGAGGAGGGAGCACTCGCCCCACTTTGGGTGATAGGATGGGGACGCCCATAGGACCCCTTGTAAAGAAAAAAGAGGTGGAGCTTGAGGAGCTCTCCACGAGGACGCTGGCCATAGATGCCTTCAACACCCTCTACCAGTTCATAACCGTCATAAGGCAGCCCGACGGCACCCCCCTCATGGACAGGAGGGGCAGGATAACCTCCCACCTCTCCGGCATTTTTTACAGGACCATAAAGCTCCTTGAGGTGGGTATCAGGCCCGTCTACGTCTTTGACGGCAAGCCGCCTGTTTTCAAGAGGAGGACGGTGGAGGAGAGGGAGGAGCACAGGAAGGAGGCTGAGAAAAAGTTTTTTGAGGCTGTGAAGAGGGGGGATATGGAGGAGATGAGGAAATACGCCGTGCAGTCCGCCAGGCTACAGGACTACATGGTGGCCTCCGCCAAGGAGCTCCTTGGGGCCATGGGGATACCCTACGTGGAGGCCCCCTCCGAGGGGGAGGCCCAGGCGGCGTGCATGGCAAGGGAGGGGAGTGTGTGGGCCGCCGCCTCCCAGGACTACGACGCCCTACTCTTTGGGGCGCCCCGCCTTGTAAGGAACCTTGCCATAACGGGGAAGAGAAAACTTCCTGGCAGGAACGTTTATGTTGACGTAAAGCCCGAGCTCATAGCCCTCCAGGAGGTCCTCCAGGGGCTTGAGATAGACAGGAGGCGGCTTATATGGCTGGGCATGCTCCTGGGCACCGACTACAACGAAAAGGCCCCCGGTATTGGGCCAAAAAAGGCCCTTGAGCTCGTGAGGACCTATTCCTCCTTTGAGGAAATAATGAAGGCTGTCGGGTTTAAGATTGAGCATTGGGGGGAAATTGAGGAGTTCTTCCTCAACCCCCCGTGCAGGAAGGTGGAGATAAAATACCGCAGGCCGCAGGGGGAGAAGATCGTGGAGCTGCTGGTGGAGGAATATGACTTCAGCAGGGAGAGGGTGGAGAAGCATGTAGAGAAATTAGAGGAGCTCTCTCCGGCCGCAGGCAGCCAGGCCTCGCTGGAGGCCTGGTTCTCATGAAGGGCATGTTCTACGCCCCCCTTCTGGGCATCGCCATGCTCCTCATGGCCGCCATGCTCCTCTCCACCACCACCGGCATAGAAAGGCAGAACAAAGATTTGATTACCCACAAGCTCGTCTCCTCACTTTACTTTACCTATGCAGAGATTGCCCCCTGGGACGTAAGGGCCCTTTTGGAGGCCTACGTGAGGAAGAGGGTCTATGAGAGCCTGAATTATCTTTTCTCGGAGGAGGTGGTGGACTACGTGAGGGACCACTTTGGGGAGTGGCTGAATGATTTTGTGGGGGAGTACAGCACCGAAAGGGTTAGGCTCCGTTTGATTTCGCCGGGAAGCATAAGCGTGAAGGAGCTTGGCAAGGACTACCTTGAGATAGACGTGGAGGGGGGAGCGCTGGAGGTGGAGGTGGGCTCCAAAGGCGAGAGGATAATTACTCGGGTGGCCATTCCCAGGCGCTTCCTCATCCCCTTCCCCGTGGGCCAAGTAAAAGAAATGAAGAGGGGTATTGAGGAGGCTGAGGAAGTCCTGAAGGAGATAAATGACACAATAAAAAGCGAGGAGTTTGAGGAGATAGAGGAAGATAAGGTGCCCACGCCGGACGCCATCGACAGGATCTTTGGAGGGAAAAAGTTTGGACCAAG
>CAYZKO010000101.1:0-2292 GCA_964479315.1 uncultured archaeon | reverse complement strand
CTTGAACCCATCACACTTGGCAGGCGCAGGAAGGTGATAGAAAAATATGGTTACAGGGGTATGGCCTATCTTGGGAGGGTGGTGCTTGGAAAGGGCGATAACATTGCCCTGGGGAGATCCGTGCTCCTTGACATGGCAGAATCCCACGTGATTCTCCTCATGGGAAAAAGGGGCTACGGCAAGAGCTACACCATGGGCGTGCTCCTGGAGGAATTTGATAGGTTCCCCTTCACCATCCGGAGCAGGCTCTCTGTAATAGTCATCGACACTGCAGGCGTCTTTTGGACCGTAAAATTTCCTTCTAAGGAACAGGAGCTTCTAAAGGAATGGAGGCTAAAGCCCCATGGCATAAGGAGCGCCCGCATCCTTGTCCCCTCCAACAGCTATTATTACTACAGATCTAAGGGCATACCGGTGGATGGCAAAATAACTTTGAACCCCAAGGATCTCTCCCCAGAGGAGTGGCTACACCTCCTGGGCCTCTCGTGGGACAGACCAGAGTCAGACCTCCTCCTCGAGCTCCTTGAGGAAACCAGGAGCGTGGAGGGCCTGCTCAATAAACTTAACGGGGAAGACCGCGTCACCAGATCCCTCAGGGTGAGGCTAAAGATCCTGAAGTCCTGGAGAATTATAGAGGAGGGAGGGGGCATTCAACAGCTTGTTAAGCCCGGTGGAATAACAGTAATAGATGTGAGCACGTTCCGCGGGAACGCCCGTCTCCCCCAGGTAATTACTTCTGTCATTGCAAGGCGCCTTTTTGAGGAGCGTATGCTAAAAAAGAAAGGGGAGGACGCCTCCTTACTGAGGGGAGAGAACCCCTCGGAGATGCCCCTCATATGGCTCTTCATAGACGAGGCCCATCTTTTCGCCCCCAGAGGAGGAGGCACCCCCTCCTCAGAGGTCTTAAAAATATGGGCTAAGGTGGGCAGGCAGCCTGGGTTGGGGTTACTGCTGGCCACACAACAGCCCAGCGACCTCGATCCCTCCATAATAACCCAGACAGATATTTTTATCTCCCATAGGCTTACCTCCAAGGTGGATCTGGACGCCCTCTCCAACATAAAGCCCACCTACGTGCCAGAGTCCCTCTCAGACGAGATAGCCCAAATGGGTAAAAGGAAAGGCTTGGCGGTGGTATTGGATGACGTTACGGAGAGAATTTTGCTGGTGCAGGTAAGGCCCAGGATGTCTTTCCACGGCGGCGCGTCCGCCAGCGCGCTCACTTAGACACTAACGGCTCAAGAATAATAACCTCAGAATCCTTAACGAGCTCCTTGAACTTCGTGGGGTCCTTCTCAAGGCCCTCGAGATAATTGTAGTGCATAGGTATTACATAGGTAGGTTTGATAATTTTTACAGCCTCCGCCGCCTCCCTCTCATCCATGGTGTACGTCCCCCCTATTGGCAGCAGCGCCACCGTCACCCTATGGGCTAGCTGCTCCATCTCGGGGATGAGATCGGTGTCGCCGGCGTGGTAAACGGTTACTTTGCCAAACCGGACGAGGTAACCAACGTAGTTTTTATCCTTCGGATGGAACGGTTTGCCTATATTGTAAGCAGGCACTGCTTCAACACCTATCCCCTTCCATTCAACAAAATCGCCAGGCCTTACTTTTATTGTATCCCTGGCTGGGTTGCATTCGCCTGCCGCCACCACATGGGTATCCCCCTTGAGAAGTTTTCTGACAGCCTCCCTGTCGCAGTGATCGAAGTGGTCATGGGTTATAAGGATGAGATCGGCCTTGGGAGGATCGTTTTCAAGCACATAAGGGTCTATATAAACAGTTAGGCCTTTCCAGGTGAGGCGGAAGGTGGCGTGCCCCACCCACTGGATGTCCACATCCCCTATCTGCATGCCATAAACTGCACCACACTCTTTTTAATAGACGATGGAGAGCTCGTGGCGGTGCAGAAAGATTAAGACGGCGGCGATTATATTAAGGGCGCCGGCGAGTAGGAATATGCCCTTGAAACCCAAGAAAATAACTAGGAATCCGCCAACTGCCGAGCCCAGGGCCCTTGCAAGCCTGCTACCCCCCTCGTACAGGCTCCAGGCTGTTGCTGCTTCACGCCTATCCATGAAGAAAGAATAGTAGACGTCCCATACAGGATTCGTAACGGCCCACACCAGTCCCAGGAGAAATTGGAGGATGGCGAGGTGGAGGACATTTTTAGCAAAGGGGAAGAGCAGTGATATGAGGCCTGCGAGGAAGAACCCTGTATAAAGGATCCAGACGTGGCGCCTCAGCCTGTCCACAAAACTTCCTGACGAAAGGGCAACAACACCAATTA
>CAYZKO010000100.1:0-2393 GCA_964479315.1 uncultured archaeon | reverse complement strand
CATTGAGATGCTCCACGCCTTCCTGCTCACCCACGACGACATCATGGACAAGGACGACACGAGGAGGGGGCTTCCCACAGTCTGGAAAAGATTTGAGTTGTTGGACCTCGATCTCCACACCTCCTACTCCCTGGCCATGACAACAGGTGATCTTGAATACACCTACGTGTTCCAGAAAATACTGGAAAGTAACCTACATCCAGACGACAAAATTATTATCCTTGAAAGGCTCTTGGAGACTGTGGAACTCACAGCATACGGCCAAAACCTCGACGTCTACTATGCTGTGGTGCCTGTGGAGGAGGTAAAGGAGGAGGACGTTTTTAAGGTGTACGAGCTCAAGACAGGGGTCTACACCATGGCCTTTCCCCTCACACTGGGGGCAGAACTGGCGGGGGCCGACAAGGAGACGCTCGACGCCCTTAGAAACTATGCCATAAGAACAGGGATTGCCTTCCAGATCCATGACGACATCATAGGGTCCTTTGGGGATCCCAAGAAAACTGGGAAGCCCAAGGGCAGTGACATAAGGGAAGGGAAGCGCACACTCCTGCTCCTCTGGGCACTAAAAAGACTTCCTCCAGGAGAAAGAAAAGAGCTGGCCTCCCTTGTAGGCAGGGATGAAGAAGGGGCAGTGGCAAGGGCCCTTGAGCTAATAGAACAATCTGGAGCCCTTGATGAGGCAAGGAGGATGGAGAGGGAGCTTGTGGACGAGGCAAAGAAATTTCTAAAGAGGGCAGATATTACCCCTGAGATACGCCAGTTCTTAGATGAGCTTGCAGAATTTATAATAACAAGAGAAAAATAAGGTTCAAACATCCACTGGTATGGGGATTTCCTCTGGAACGTCGGGGAGCTCATTCTCATCTATGGAAGGGCCTTGGGCGGGCTCTGGGGATGTAATGGTGTATTCGTTGGTCTCAGGGCTGCTGGTTCCCTGATGCGCAGCCTTTAGAAAATAAAAAAGGGCCAGGAGAACAATTATTATGGCTGCTGCGAATGCCAGGTTCCTCATTCTCCCCTCACCCTCCTTATTACTTCCGCCAGCCTCTCTCTTAATACTCTCAGCTTCCTGTATGCGCTATCTACTGTGATGCCACCCTGTTCAAGCTCTTTGCGCAGGAGGTCAATACCCATTTTTATATTGTTGAGCTCGCTCATTATTTTCTGTCTTCTTTCCTCCGGCAGCCTCTGGGCGTATGCCTCCATTCTCTCGGTAAACTTCTGGAACACATCAAGGACGAGGCCCAGATAGTAATACCTGAAGAAATAGCGGGCCTTCAGGAGCAATGGACGTACTTCCACCCTGTAGAGCTCCCTGAGGCGGTAAAGGTCATTCACCTCCCTTACCTTGTTTTTTAGTTCCTCGAGCCTGTTAACTAGCTCGATGAGGACAGGCTCGTTATCCTCTTCAATACTTTTCAGCCTCTCCACCATCGTATCAATAAGGCTGGAAACCATCTCCTTTGTGCGGGCAAGGTACTCCCTTTCGCTTATCTTCTTTGTGTAGAACATCGTTCTATATCTGTGCCAGGCCCTCAGGCGCTCCTTCATGGCCGCTATCTTTCTTTTCAGTTCCCCCCTAAATTTTCTTACTATCCTCGCCTTGCGGAAGTAAGGCATTTTCCTTATACGTTCTATTGGTATTTTTACCGCCATAGGGTAAAAACGTCTGGGGGTGTTAACTTCCGGTGGAGGTGGGTAGTGCTGGGGGTTTGGGGAGGGAAGGAGGTAGGGTTTGTTGGAGGGTGAGTCGATGGGGTAGGGGTTGGTGATGAGTTGGGGGTGCTGGGCATAGGCAAGGAAGAGGGCTGGGAGCAACATTATCAGTGCCAGGCGGATGGGGCCTTCCACCATCTTCCCACCACCACAACTAAGGCCCCAGGTGGTATAAATACGTTACCCTATCTGTACTCCACCACATGTCTTAATCTTACGTAGCCCGTCCTGGGCTCCGGCAAACCATAGTCGTAATAAAATTTCTTCTCCTTATAGTTCGATTTGGCTGGTATCGGATACTCCTCCACCCGCACAGAGGAGCCCATGACAACACCTAAGGGTATCTTCTCTGTTTTTGTACCCTGTATGAGCTTCCATCCTCCTCTTTCGTCGTAAATAATTACAGGAATATTTTTGCTTTTAAGAAGCTTTACAGCTTTCTGGCCTACCATGTCGCCAAGAGGTCCGTAGCCCTTGTTTGGTATAAAGACCGGCTTTCCCTTGTATTCGAATAAATTAAAGATTACCCTTCCAAGAACATTTTTATGGGGGTCCTCCATATAGAAAATTATGGAAGGGCCACCCACAATACCGGGCACGAGGTGAGCATATTTGCCAAAGGGGTTAAGGCAGGATTGAGGTACTGCAAGCGCATGAAAATGCTTCTCACCGCT
>CAYZKO010000099.1:0-2450 GCA_964479315.1 uncultured archaeon | reverse complement strand
TATAGCCTTCACAGGGTATTCATAAAATTTTGCCGGTATAATATCCCTTATAGATACGTAACATTCGCGTCTATAACGTAGACTTCACCCACCTTCCCATCCTCTCGCGGATGCTATCCTTGAAATCCTCCTCGTCGAGATGCAGCAGTATGTTCAGCAGGGCTGCAGCCAGAACCTCAGCTGGAATTGCCCTGAGGGCTTGAGCAAATTTTTCCTTATCCACCTCCTCCGGAAGTTCGATGGTGATGGTGGCCATGGAATAAAGAGAGGGGAGGTGTTTAAAGGGGGTGCGCAGAAAACGTCACCGCCCCACCTTGCCCACCAGGGGCTCCAGCGCCTTCACCACCTCCTCCACAGCCTCCTCAAGTTTTCCCTCCCTGTTATGGACGATAAAGAGTGGGGAGCCGACGGTGAGGGAGATCTGGAGGGCGGCGGCCCGCGAAAGATTTTGATGGAGATCTATAAGGTCTTCGAGGCCGCCGCCCCTCCTTCTCACATCCTTTATCCTTCTTTTGACGATCTCTTCAGGTGTTGCCTCCACATGGACCACGGCCTGGGGAGATAACTTTTTTGCATGGTGGAGGGGTATGCCTGGGAAGAAGCCGAAGGGGGTGGAGATGAGGGCGTGGGTGTCGAGGATGTAGTTGCCCTTCTCTGAAAGGAGGACCTCAAGGGCCTTCTCCTGAAGGGCTCTGTAGGTTTCTGGTGGGAGAGTTCTTCTGATATCGTCTCGCTCCATTTTTATGAAGCGGAGAAGAATATCTCCATAATTTATGTGGCGTAGGCCTAGCCTCTGTGCCACAAGCCTTGAGAGGGACGTCTTCCCAACGCCAGGTATGCCCAGCACCAATATCATCCAAACACCTTCTTCAGGAGGGGATGGGCGTCAAAGAATTTTTCCCTCGAGAGGAGCTCGTGGTAGCGGTTGATGATCTGGACGGCGAGGAGGATACCCGTGCCGGAGATATTTCTTGCAGACAGGAAGACACCCGTAAACCCTGCTAACAGGCCTACAAATAAAGATCCAAGGAAGGCTGTCGGTGGAATGTATTTTTCGAGGACGCGCTCAATCACGCGGGGGTCCCTGCGGAAGCCAGGTATGCCAAAGCCCGAGAGGGCCAGCTGCCTCGCTATCTCCCTTGGTCCGAAGCCCGCCACCTCCACCCAGAGGAGGCCGAAGAAGACGGAGGTGATGGAGAGGAGGATGATATAGATTAGTGCCCTCAGGAGGTCGGGGAGGAAGGTGGAGGGCACGTTGCCAGATAAAATTAAGGAGATGTCCTTTAGGAGGAGGGGTGGGGAGAGGAAGTAGGCAAGTCCTCCCACGAGCTCATACCTCGTTCCCTGGGGGGTAGAGACCTCGTTGTAGACGCCGAGGAGGGGGGAGAGGGGTGTGTCCTTGAGGAGGAAGGCCCAGAGCTGTATGTTGGCGAAGAGGGCGGTTGCAAAAATAACGGGGATGACGTTGAGGTAGAGGAGCTTGACGGGATAGTAGCCCCCTGCCCCCCTACCGAGGGAGAGGGCAATAGGAATATTTACTCTTATGTCCTCTGCGTAGACCACGATGATGAAGACGAGGGCTGTGAGGAGGAGGACGAGGAGGTGGGTGAGCCAGGCGGCTGAGCCCGTGGAGATGGCGTTGAGCATGGAGACGACGGTGCTGGTGGGGTGGGGTCCAAAGAGCATCCAGAGGGTTGCCCTCGTGACGTTGGCGGCGATGAAGAGGGAGATGCCGCTCCCTATGCCCCACTTCAGCACCACCTCATCGAGGTAGAGGAGGATGATGGGGCCCAGGGCCGCCTGGAGGAAGACGAGGAGCTCCATGCCAGGCTTTGCCAGAAGGTAGCCTGAGGAGGTGAGCATCCAGGCCTCAAAGAGGGAGAAGAAGACTGCAAGGGATTTCTGCGCCGTCATGAATTTTGCTCTTCCCTCCGGGGAGCGGAGGTCCACCTTGATGAGCTCTGCACCCACAAGGAGCTGTAGGATGATGGAGGCGATCACTATCGGCCCTATGGACAGGGTAAAAATAGTGCCCAGGTTCATGGCAAGTATTATCTGTATGTCTTGGGGTAGGTGGCCCCTTACTGCCTCAAGGCCGTACATGGGGATGAGGGAGAGGACGTAATATATTCCGAGGACGGCGGCCGTCCACATAATTCTTTCTTTTGTGGAGAGTGTCCTCTCAGGCCTCCTCACCTCTGGCAGGAGCCTCCCAACCGAATAAAGGCCCTCCAGGAGGTTCATTGCACCACCGCTTCGCCCCCAGCCGCCTTTATCTTTTCTATTGCCCTCTTGCTGAAGGCTGGGGCGATGACCTTCAAGGGCTTTGTGAGGTGGCCCCTTCCAAGGACCTTGTCAAACCCTAATTTTCTAAGGTCCACAACCCGCACTTCCTCCCACCACGCCCGCTCCCCCCCAGAGATAACGGATAACTCCCTCGGACCAGCAGC
>CAYZKO010000098.1:0-2460 GCA_964479315.1 uncultured archaeon | reverse complement strand
GCCCTCTATGCCGCCGCCCTCCCCCACGGTTAAAAAAATAAAAAATATAAACTTGTGGTGGGGGAGGCCGGCTCCAAGCCTCGGATAGGTGAGCTTGAGGTGGAGGCGTTTGAAGAGCCTCACGAGGAAGACGAGGAGGAAGAGGAGGAAGAGGGAGGCTATGTGGAGGAGGGAGAAGTGCATGGGGGAGGAGGAGATGTAAAGGGAGGCCCACACGAGCGTCATGAGCTCTATGATGTCATCCAGGGTGCCCACGCCAATAATAAATTTTCCTAACCTTGTGTTTATGAGCTTAAATTCTTCGAGTATGGGGACAAGGACCGCCTCCCCCACCGTGGCAAAGGAGAGGGCCACGAGGGTGGCGAGGGTTGGAGGGAGCCCAAAGAGCGTCATGAGGAGGAGGGAGCCCACAAGGGCTTCTCCTACCACAATAAAGAAAGTAGACTTTAGATAGTCGCCAGCGCTTTTAACGAAGTCCTCTGCAGAAATTTCAAGGCCTATGATAAATAAGAGAAGATACATTCCGAGCTCGCCAAGTACGTTGATGGTTTCTGTAGGCCTGAAGCCCATGGAGTGGAGGAAGAGGCCCACAAGAAGCCCTGCAAATACCCAGGGTATCCTTAGGCGCTCCAGGAAGTAGCCGAGGGCGAAGGAGGCCACGTAGGCCAGGGCAATAACGGGGAACACGGGGGGCTAAGGGGCGAAGGGTTTAAGAGTGTGGCGGCACACCCTTTAAAGGGTGGGGATGATATTGTAGCGTGGAGGAGAGGAAGAGTGTGTGCATGTTCTGCGGTGTTGGCTGCAGGCTGCGCTATTTGGTAGAAGGCAATAAAATTATAAGGGTGATGCCAGATACTGAAGACCCAGCAAGCAGGGGGAAGCCCTGCATAAAGGGCTTAAAGATAGGAGAGATGAGGCTGAAGAGGGTAGTGAGTCCCCTGGTGAGGGGAAGTGACGGACTTGAGAGGGTGGACTGGGATTACGCAATAGAGTATATTCTACAGGTCCTCGACAACGTGGACCCCTCCCTAACGCTGTGGGTGGGCAGCGGCGAGATAACCAACGAGGATAATTATCTTATTCAGAAGCTGGCGAGATCCCTGGGCAGCGAAAATATTGATTCGTGCGCAAGACTCTGCCACGCTCCCACCGTCAAAGTTTTTAATGAGATGCTTGGCATACCAGCTTCCCCCGGCTATATGGACGATGTGCTCGAGGCGGACCTTGTTTTAGTGGCTGGAACAAACCCCGCCTCCAACTATCCCGCCTTATTTGCAAGAATGGTGGGCAAAAGGCTAGCAGTGGTATCATCCTGGCTAAACGACACCATGCGGTTTGCAAAGCTGAGGGCTGTCGTAAGACCAGGCACTATTCTGTTCTTCCTTGCCGGCATACTCCACCTCCTTATAGAAAAATATGGGCTAAGGAAAGACTATGAAGGGTTTGAGGAGCTGAGGGAAAGCGTGGCCGTTTACACACCGGAAAGGGTTTCTGAGCTGACAGGGGAGAGGAAAGAAACGTTAATGGAGTTTGCTGAGGCGGTGGCATCGGCTGAAAATCTTGCGGTCATGCACGGCATGAAGATCACCCAGACGTACCACGGAACAGATGGGGTGAGGGTCCTCGTGGCCATAGCGCTCCTAAAGGACGGAAAAATAGTTACTAACAGAGGAAAAATAAATATACAGGGTTGTGGAGATATGGGGGTTGTGCCCGGTCCCAACGGCTCTGACATGGTAGAAGGGATCGTTACAAAACCCCTGCGCTTCGCATACATTTCCATCATGAACCCAGCCCGATCGCTACCACACCTCAAAAAAGCCTGGGAGAACATGAGGAAGATGTTCATCGTTCACGCCACACCCTATTTTAACGAAACCTCTGAGTTCGCCGACGTGGTCCTCCCCACCCCCCTCCTCATAGAGAGGGAGGGGACTGTGACGACAGGGGAAAGAAGGATAAGGAGGGTCTTTAGGGTGGTGGATCCCCCGCCGGAGGCCCTGGAGGACTGGAGGATTATGGTGCGCCTGGCCCACGGCCTCGGCTTCCGCTGGCGCTACACCTCGTGGCTGGATGCCTTCAAAGAAATTGTAGCAAAGGTGGAAGGCTACAAGGATGTGGATGTGGAGGCTGTGCTAAGGGGAGAAGATGTTTTTGCAGATAAGACCATAAAGTTCAAAAAGTTTATACCCATAAGGGGAAGGGTTGTCGACTATCCGGGCTATCCCTTCAGGCTTGTGACCGCCAGGAGCTATTTCCACTTCAACACAGGCGACACCACCATGGGCGTCCCCGCCCTGCGCGAAAGGGCCGAGAAGTATTTCCTCATGAACCCAGAGGATTTGAGAGAGCTCGGTTCTCCATCCAGGGTGAGGCTATCGTCTCCTGTAGGAAGTATAGAGGTGGAGGTAAGGGCTGACCCCCGTGTGCCAAGAAGAACAATAGTGGGCAAGTTTTACA
>CAYZKO010000097.1:0-2470 GCA_964479315.1 uncultured archaeon | reverse complement strand
CCAAGAAAGAAATTATTAGAGGGCGGAAGGAAAGACTTGTTTCCCTTTTGAGAACCCTAAGGTAGCTCCTGCCTCGCATACCTCCCCACTAAGGGGGCTCCCCCCTTCACCTCCGCGAAGGCTATCTGACATATCTTAACGCCCGGGTGCAGTCTAATTTTAAACGGGCCGAGGTTGACGATCTCCAGCACCTGCTTGTTGCACGAGCCAGGGTGGACTATGTTGGAGGAGATGTGGACCATGAGGCCAGATCTTGCAAACCTGCTCCTCCCCGATAGTATTCCAAGGATGCCCTCCGGCAAGCATATTTTTTCCTTCGTTATCCCCAACACCATGTCCCCAGGCCTCAGCTCAATAAATTCATGGGGCTCTAGGGTTATGAGCTCCCCCATCCTTGAGACATCAAGGCCATCGTCGAACACCTCCAGCTCCCCAGGCCCGAAAAGCCTGAAGTGGTTGCCAAGCGTGAGGTCATAGGAGACAGGGCCCAGGTTCTCCTCTGAAAACGGCTCTATCTTTATTTTTCCTTCCCTCAAAAGCCTCAGTATCTCCCCTCTCCCTAGGAACACAACCCCATGTGGGCCCACACCTTTAAAGACCTTTTGGCCCATGAAATGGGCGTTTTGGGGTGGTGTTGTGGAGAAGAGCGGTACGACGATAGTAGGTATTAAGGGTAAGGACTTCGTGGTGCTTGCTGCAGACAAGCAGTCCACAGAGGGCTTCATAAAATATAACTTGAGGGAAAAGAAAATATACCCCATAGAGAACTACATGGGCATTGCCACCTCCGGCCTCGTAGGGGATGCCCAGGCACTTGTCAGGTTCTTAGAAAGCAGAGTGAGGTTCATGGAGCTCGAGCTTGGAGAAAAGCCCAGCCCAAGAGCAGTAACAAGTTATCTTGCCCTAATACTTAATTCCTCCAAGCTTATCCCTTATTTTGTAGGCCTCATTGTTGGAGGCTACAAGGAGGAGCCCTACCTCGCAAGCCTTGACGTCGCTGGGGGCCTCGATGAGCAGGACTACACCGCCCAGGGCTCAGGGATGATATTTGCCCTCCCCATATTGGACGAGGGCTATAAAAAAGATATGAAGGAGAGGGATGCCGTGCGGCTCGCCGTGAGGGCCGTGGAGGCGGCAAGGAGGAGGGACGTGTTCTCCGGGGGTCATGAGCCAGGCATAGACGTGCTCCTCATTGATGCAGAGGGCGCTCGCTTCGTGGAAGAAAAGGAGGTCGCCCGCCTCAAGAGGTGAAGGCATTGGACGTTATGGAGAAGGTCCAGGAGATTGCGGGTAAAGAGGCGAAGGTAGTAAAAATAGACTACGAAGGACCCGAGATAGCAGTCTATACCCAGAACCCCCTCTACTTTGTGGAGCATGAGGAGGTGGTCTCGAGGCTTGCCTCGGAATTCAAGAAGAGGGTGAAGATAAGGAGCGATGCAAAAATACTCACACCGCCTGAGCAGGCAAGAGATATTATACTTGAGACCGTGCCCCCCGATGCAGCCATAACGAACATGTGGTTTGTCAGGGAGATAGGCACTGTAACAATAGAGGCCAGGAACCCAGCCCTCGTCATAGGAAAAAATGGAGAGACAGTGAAAGAAATAATTAAGAGGACCGGATGGACTGTGAGGGTCCTTAGGGCCCCAGCCAGCGAAAGCCCCCTCCTTAAGGGCATAAGGGGCCTCGAGGTGAGGAGGATAAGGGAGAGATTAGAATTTTTAAGGAGGACGAGCACCCGCATATTCAGGGGTGTAAAGTATCCTCAGACGTGGGTGAGGGTTCATGCCCTGGGAGGTTTTATGGAGGTTGGCAGGAGCATGTTGCTTGTCGAAACAAAAAATTCTAAGGTAATCCTCGACGCAGGACTTAACATAGGAGAGGAGAAGAAATTTTACCCCTACATCGACGTCCTGGATGGAAAGCTGGAGGAGATAGACGCCGTGGTCATAAGCCACGCCCACCTCGACCACATAGGCTTCCTTCCCATTCTCTTCAAGCTCGGCTACGACGGCCCCGTCTACATGACGCCCCCCACCAGGGACCTTGGGGCCCTTCTGCTCCTCGACTTCATAGACGTTTATTTAAGGGAGGGGAGGGAGCCCCCCTTCACCGAGAGGGATGTAAAAGAGGCCATGCTGCACACAATAACCCTCAGCTACGGAGAGGTGACAGACATAGCCCCAGACGTAAAACTTACCTTCCACAACGCCGGCCACATCCTCGGCTCTGCCACAGTGCACCTCCACATAGGCATCGGGCTCCATAATATTTTATACACCGGGGATATAAAATTTGGACCCACAAGAATGCTACCGCCAGCCAATATAAAATACCCAAGGGTGGAGACCCTCATCATAGAGTCCACGTATGGGGGAAGGGGCGACGTGCAGCCCCCAAGGAGGGAAACGGAGGAGGAGCTCAAGCGCATAATCCTGGAGACCATGGAAAAGGGCGGGAGCGTCCTCAT
>CAYZKO010000096.1:0-2471 GCA_964479315.1 uncultured archaeon | reverse complement strand
CGCCCTTTCCTTCATAGTACTACGGCCCCGGGGGGATTCGAACCCCCGACCTTCGGCGCCGAAGGCCGACGCGCTTTCCCTCTGCGCCACGGGGCCTGCACACCTCTGCGGGGTCTTTTTTCGAAAGTTTTTTGAGGAGGAGGTTCACATGCTGACCATATCCCCTCTCCTTCAATACCTCCTTTATTCCTTTGCCGCAGTGGGTCTCTACATCCTCAATCTTCTTCCTGAGGGTCTCTGGGTCCAGCACGAGGATCCCACGCAGCAGACCTGCCTCCCCATGTTTGAGGAAGTCCCACTCCAGGCCCTTCTCCTCCAGGAGCTCCAGCACCTCAGGGGCAATAAAGTGGTAGTCGTTCTTCGCCACCAAGAACACGGGTCTCTTGAACTCCAGGCTGCCTCCCTCCCTCAAGTGATTCACCAGCTCCTCAAGCCTCTTCAAGATGGCCCTATGCCTCACAGATTTCCTCACGTGTACCTTGGTATACCGCCAGTCGTACGTCCCCACAAGCCTCCTCACATAGTCCTCCATGCTCATGGTAATATTTTTCTCCTCCCCCTTGCCAAAGGCCACAGGCACCTCCACACTCCTTTTACCCAACTCCCCCCTCTTGTAGAGCCTGTAGAGGTAGAGAAGCTTCTCAGCATTCATTCTCGCATATTTCTTGACCGCATTCCACGTACCAATGGTGGAAATCTCGAACATAAATTTATCCATAGGATCCTTAATTTCTGTCATCTTCTTCAGCCTCTTCAGCTCCTCCAGCTCCTCCCCGTATTCCTTCCTAAGCTTCCTGAAGTCGGCATGAAGCCACCGCATCTTATCACATAGGGCGTCGCACAATAAAAAGGTGGGGGGCCGCCTACCTCGACTTTCTTGCCCTGCAAATTTTATAAATAAGTGTATCGGGGCTTATCATCCGAAGAAGATCTGGAATCTTCTGTCCGTTCTGCTTTTCAATAAGCCTCATGGCACCATCTATTTTTTCAGGCGATAACTTCAGGAGGCGGTCCACGAGTTTAGGCCCAGCCCTCTTAAGGAACTCCCACGGAACCCCCCACTCCTTATACTTCTTAAACTTGTGCAGAACAAAGCTCCGTCTACCAAGCGCTGTCACCACAAACTCCGGTATATCTTTTTCTCCACACTCCCTCCCCTCTTCCACACAGCGACGAACCTCCGCCAGCCTCTCTGCCACGGGGGCAAGCCGCCGCCCCCTGTATACGTAGTGCTCCACGGCATCCGTGAGGGTGTCAAGGTATTCCTCCAGCGCCATGGCCTCAACCCACTCCCTCCCGTTCCTGACGTCGTAGACCCTCACCCTCACACGCCCCCCACTGCCCTCCCTGTAGAGCCTGTAAAGGGAGAGAACGTCCTCGAGGCTGATGATCCCCCTTATGTGCTCCCAATTCTCCCTCTGAAACATTCTGTCTAATAATTTTACGAAGGGCCTGTTGGAGTACCTGATGCTCATAAGCTCCTTCCTATATTTTTCATCAGAGAAGGCCCCCTTGATCTCCCTGTGATAGGCCACACTTTTATATAAACGAATGCCAAACTTAAAGGGTGCTGGAGCCCCTCTTCAACCCTAAAAGCATAGCAGTGGTGGGCGCCTCGAGGCATATGAACAAGGCAGGCAGAATAGTTTTCTACAACCTGCTTAAAACTTTTAGGGGACAGGTCTACGGCGTAAACATAAAAGGGGGAGAAGTCCTGGGCAGGAAGCTCTACAGGTCCCTCCAGGAGCTCCCCGAGGTGCCGGAGCTCGTTGTGGTGGCCACACCGGCCCCCACAGTTCCAGAAATTTTAAGAGAGGCCGAGAGGCTCGGATCGAAGGCGGCCATCGTCCTCTCGGGGGGCTTTGGAGAGGTGGGTAGGAAGGACCTCGATGAAAAGCTAATGGACATCTCCATTCCCATCCTTGGGCCCAACTGCGTGGGCCTCTATACACCATACATGAACGCCACCTTTCTGTCGCCCGACAGGATGATGTTCCCCCCAGAGGGGGACACCGTGATCATTTCACAGTCTGGGGCCATCCTCGCCGCCCTCCTGGACGAGATGGCCCAGAGGGGCATGGGCGTGAGGGCAGCGGTCTCCCTCGGCAACAAGCTCAAGCTCGACGAGGTCCACTTCCTCCACCACTTCCTCAACGACCCCCACACCCACACTATAATACTTTACATCGAAGGGGTGAAAAGGGGAAGGGAGCTCTACGAGGCAATAAAAAACTCTGGGAAGAGGGTCATCGTCATAAAGGGGGGGAGAACCGCTAAGGGGAAAAAGGCCACAAAGACCCACACAGAGGCCGTTGTGAACGACTACGCCGTCTTCGAGGGCGCCATGGAGCAGGCGGGGGCGCTGGTGGCAAAGACACCCCAGCAGGCCCTAAACCTGTTGGCCTTCCGGGGGGCAAGGGGGCGGTGTTTTTTTATCATAACCAACGGCGGTGGCTACGGCGTCCTCGCCT
>CAYZKO010000095.1:0-2538 GCA_964479315.1 uncultured archaeon | reverse complement strand
TATAATTTCTCCAACGATATAATCCTCTGTCACCCATTGGATCTTTTTCTCTTTGCCCACAGCAAAATCTACAAAGCGGGCAACAACCTCCTCCCCCACCTCAACCACCTCTATGTTGTAAAGATGCTTCAGGCGAAGCTTTGGCTCAATGTCACGCCTATCGATATAAAACACGTGTTCTCCCTCTTCAAAAACATAGGTTCTATGGCCCATATCCTTAGTTGGATGCCAAGGTATTTTTGCCGTTATGGAGGGGGCGTCTTCCACCACAACTTTTACAGGCTGCTCCACAAAATATAAGCGTTTGGAAATGGGGTCAATAAGCTGCCTATTTATGGAATATAGATTTTCTAGATCAAGGGTTATGTCGGTGGACTTGGGGCCCAGCTCTTTGAAGAGTTTAACTATTGCCTCAGCCTGTATACCCCTTCTAAGGAGGGCTCGCACCGTCAACAGGCCTGGATCGTCCCACCCATGAACTTTTCCTTCCCTCAAGGCCTGTCTTATTTTTCTCTTGCTTAAGTCAGCACCTTTTATTTTTAATCTGCCAAAGGTGCTTGTCCAGGGTGGTGTATAGCCCAGGAGCCTTTGGATCTCCGCCTGCACCTTCCCATTATTTTCGTGGTCCTTTCCCCTTAAGATGTGGGTAATGCCAAGGAGGATGTCGTCAACAGCGGAAGAAAAATTATATGTTGGATAAAGACGGGCCTCTATACCCCTTGGATGGGGAAAGTCTATTATTCTTGCCAGCACAGGATCTCTGAGGGCCGGGTTTGGATGGTTCATAACTGTTTTCAAGAAGAAGGCCACCTCACCCTCACGATATTCCCCTTCCTTTATTTTATCTAACACCTCGAGGCTCTCCTCAGGTGTCCTCTCCCTCCCCTCAAAGGGCAAGCCCCTTGCCCTCTTCTCCTTGGTGTTTTTCTCGAAGGAGGCGTAGGCGTAGCCCGCCTCTATGAGTTTAACGAGATACTTTTCGTAAATTTTTAGCCTATCGCTCTGATAAATTATCTGATGAGGATTTATCCCAACACTCCTCAGATCTTCCAAAATGGCCCCATAGTAGACGAGTTTCACGTTGTGGGGGTTTGTGTCGTCGAACCTCAAAATATATTTTCCCCCATATTTTTCCACATAGAACCAATTTACAAGCGCTGCCCTCATATTCCCAATATGGAGGTAGCCACCTGGCTCTGGGGCAAAACGCATTACAACACCCTTCTCAGCCCCAGGCAACGGTGGTAAATCTTTTTTCTCCTCGCGCCTCATCTCGTACGTGAACTGTGCCATGAGCTCCCTCTGCTCCTGGAGCGTGAGCTTGTTTACCTCCTCCACAACCTCCTTCACCACCTCAACAACTTTTTTAATCTCCTTCTTCAGCGTAGGGTCCTCAGCTATAACTTTTCCCACCACTGCGCCCACGTTGGCCTTTCCCCCGTGCTCCACGGCGTTCTTGAGGGCGTGTTTAAGGGCAAGCCTCCTCACATCCACACTGTGAGGAAGGGGCGTAACATTGAAAAAGCTGGTGCCTGCATAAATAATGCATGGCACTCTACGACCTCGCAAGAGAAAGAGTGGAGAAGCTTCTTTCCCTGTTCAGGCAGGGTATTGACCCCTACCACGAGAAACACTTTGAGAAAACGGCTTCTTCCCGCTATATAAAGGAAAAATATTCTTATCTCTCCCCGGGCGAGGAGACAAACGATGTGCATGCGGTGGCCGGCAGGATCATGTCAATAAGGGTTCATGGCAAGATAGCGTTCCTTGATGTGATGGATGGGTACGGAAAAATACAGATCGTGCTGCGTTTCCAGGATACTAAAAATTATCAGATGGTGGAGAGCCTGGACAGGGGAGATATAATAGGTGTGACGGGGCGTGTTATAAGGACAAGGAGGGGGGAAATCAGCCTGTTGGCCCAGGAGATTAAAATATTATCCAAGGCGCTAAGGCCTTTGCCAGACACGTGGCACGGCTTAAGGGATGTTGAAAGAAGGTACAGGGAGCGCTATGTTGACCTCATCCTCAATCCAGAGGTAAGAAAAAGGTTTGAGGCCATTGCAAACATGCTCCTTGAGACGAGGAAGTTCTTCAGCGAGAGGGGGTTTGTGGAAGTGCTCACCCCCATTCTACAGCCCATCTATGGCGGGGCCTTCGCAAGGCCCTTCAAGACCCACCACCACTTCCTCGATATCCCCATGTACCTCCGGGTGGCCCCAGAGCTCTACCTCAAGCGCCTCATAGTGGGGGGCTTTGAGAAGGTGTATGAGATAGCCGCATGCTTCAGGAACGAGGACGTAGACGCCACCCACAACCCAGAATTTTACCAATTAGAGGCGTATTGGGCCTATGCAGACTATAAAGATATGATGGACCTCACGGAGGACTATGTGGTCCATTTGGTGGAAAAGGTCCACGGCTCCCACATCATTGAATACCAGGGCGTCGAGATCGATTTTAGGAAGCCTTGGGAGAGGATGCGGATGGTCGACGCAATAAGGGAGTTTGGCGGGCCCGACGTGGAGAGCATGGATA
>CAYZKO010000094.1:0-2542 GCA_964479315.1 uncultured archaeon | reverse complement strand
GTAGAGTTCACCTCCACAAAGGGGAAGACGTTGCTGTATGCCTCCAGGACGCTTGAAAATTTCTTTTTCCAGTCACCAAAGATTATGGACGGCCTAAAGGAGCTCCACCCAGCACACCCAACCACAGCTCCCTCCAGGCGATCACCTCCCCCACCACATTCCACGCGTTAAGGGCCTCCCTCCAGACCCTGGCCCTTATATGGTGGGGGTAGTCATTAAAGAAGGGGCCCCTAGAAAAGGCCCCCACCATTACAAGCAGTCTCTCCTCCCCTATCCAGTCAGCCCTTTCTTCGCCCCCCTCGTCAAGGAGCACGGCCTTGTAGCCCTCCTCCATCTTCCCCTTAATAAATTCCTTTACGTCGACGTCAAGGAGGTGGATGAGGGGCGTGTCGTTCCCCCTTAGGAGCTGTGAGAGGAGGCCCACGAACCTCGTATAAGAGCGGGGGAGGCGCGTCCCCCTCTCAACGTGGAAGAGCTTCCCCTCAACGGTGTGAAAATAAACGTCCAGGAGCCCTTCCTTGGCAAGGGGGCTCTCGAGGGCATAGAGGAGGGAAAAGTGGAGGATGTCGGGCCTGCCCCACTTTCCAGGGTAATCAAACTTTCTCACAAAGGGGTGGTAGTTCACGTCCATCACTGCTTCGTGGGGCTTCCTGCCGAAGCGCCTGCAGTAGCTCCTGACGGAGGGGTGGTCCCTAAACTTTTTTGGGACGAGGGAGACGGCGGCCTCGAGGAAGAGGAGGATGGTGGAGTCACTCATAATACCTCCCCTTCCGCCTCTGCTCCCTGTCCTTCTGGGAGCCGGGCTTGTTGATACGGGGCCTCCCCGTGTGGGGATCCTTGCGGATGGTGATGTCCAGGAGCTTGAGGAGCCTGTTCATGCCCTCTTCCTTTGGGAGGGGAGGGGAGGCGTGGCCCCTTCTCCCTGGAACACCGTCGAAAACAATAATTCTATCGGAGATGGCGTCGAGGAAGGCCACGTCGTGGTCCACCACAAAGGCGACAGCCTTCCTCTTTGCAATAACCCTTGGTATTACGCGGGAGAGCCTTACGCGCTGCTCAACGTCAAGATAGGCGCTGGGCTCGTCAAGCAAATATATTTCTGCATCTGTGGCAAGGCACTTTGCCACAGCCACCCTCTGGCGCTCCCCGCCGGAGAGTTGGGGGCCAGTAAGGTTTAATAGCTTCTCCAGCTCAAGGGGCCCAAGGATTTCGCCCCGCAAGATGTCTTCGTTAACCCCCTTAAGGATCTCCGAGACGGGCACATGGGGTAGCTCCACGTACTGGGGCTTGTAAGAGATCGAGTCGGCTATCCTCGGTCCGCCAAAGTTTCCAAGGAGCGAAAGCACAAAGGTGGTCTTCCCTATGCCGTTGGGGCCTGCAATGCCAATGACCTCTCCCTCCCTTATTTCTCCCCCCTCCACCTCAAGCGAAAAATCTCCTCTCCTTACGCTGAAGGAGGGATATGAACCCTTAGGCCTGCCTGCCCCCTCCTTCGCCCGCGCAAAGAACGTTATCTCGTGCTCCCTTATCCTGACGTTCTCCTCCTTGAGAAAGCCAAGGAGGTATTGGTTTATGCCCTCCCTTACACCTTTAATGCCGGAAAATCTCCCATAGGCAGAGGGGACGCCGTACACCACAAAAACATAATCGCTCATGTAGTCGAGCACTGCCAGGTCGTGGTCCACCACCAGCACACTACCACTGAGACGCTTGATGAACTGGGCGATGCGCACGCGCTCCTTGATGTCAAGGAAGGAGGTGGGCTCGTCGAAAAAATAAAAGTCCCCCTCCTTTGCCAAGGCTGCAGCAATGGCCACCTTCTGCAACTCTCCCCCAGACAGGTCAGGAACGTTCCTGTCAAGCAAATAACCTCCCTCCATCTCCTTTAAAATCTCCTGGGCCCTTGGGGACAAGAGCTCCCTCACCTTCCCTTTGAAGAAGCTCCTTATTTTCTCTACCTCCTGCGGTTTGTGGACGAGTCTCACACCTCTTCTGGCCAGCTTCTCAAAATATGACTGGAGCTCCGTCCCCCTAAAGTGCCTGATAACGTCGGCGTAGGTAACCCCGTCGAAACGTCCAAGGTTTGGGACAATTTGACCAGCCAGTATCTTAACGGCGGTGGTCTTTCCAACCCCGTTGGGCCCCACGATGCCAACAACACCCCCTTCCTTTGGATAGGGGAGGCCGTAGAGCCTGAAGAGGTTGGGGCCATATTGGTGTACAGGCGTTCCGTATTCGTCAGGGAGGTTTACAATTGTTATGGCGTTGAAGGGGCACTTCTTTACGCAGATGCCGCACCCTATGCAGAGCTCCTCCGATATCACAGCCCTCTTCTCAATCACGATGGCAGGCTGGGGGGAGGTTTTATTTACTGGGCAGACGGTGGCACAGATGTGGCCGCACTTGTCGGGTCTGCACCGGGAGGGGTCCACAACGGCTATCCTCATACCGCTTCACCCAAAAATAAACAAGAGGCCCACAAAGATGAAGAGGAGGCCCATACCAACCAGTCCTCCCCTTACCAGTTCTACAAGGAGGCCTA
>CAYZKO010000093.1:327-2547 GCA_964479315.1 uncultured archaeon | reverse complement strand
CGTGCAGGTAATAGGACACAACGGTATAGGTGACGGTGCCTATCTCCCCCGAGCTGTTGTAGCATGTGCAGTAGGCATGCTCTGTCACGGGTTCAAGCCTTACCTCAAAATGCCATTGGGGTGTTTGAAATTGTTTGGAGAGGAGGCCGATGCTTATGGAGGCGGAGGTGGGTGAGATGGTGTAGGTGGTGCCGTTTCTTGTGACGTGGGCGTTATCGAGGGAAAAGGTGACACCATAGCGGCCGAGGATTTGCTCCAGCCCTTCCCTGGACATATAACCATTTTTTATCATGTCCACAACTTCATTGAGGTTATCGTCGGCTATGTCGAGGCCCTCCAGGGGAGGTGGAGAGAAGGAGTAGCCAACTACGGGGGGACAGGCCTTGGGGTTGGTGGGATCGATGTCTGTGAAGTCTGTAAGATTCCATACCACACAGCTGAGCCCCTCCCCGTACACGCTTCTGCATGAGGCCTGTGAGTTGGCCTTAGGGAAGGCGAACCAGTAGGGCACCTCCCATATCTCCTCCTCGTCGTCGCTGTAGGTGTTGACGTCAAAGGTGGCGTTGGCCTCAAGGTAGTAGGCATATGAAAAGGCCTCCCCCAGCGTCTTGGTGAGGAGTACCTCGGTGGTTTCGAGGAGATAAATTTCTCTTGAGACGTAGGCATACGTGGGTATTTGTGCGAGGAAGGCATAATAAAGCACGGCCACGAGCGTTAGGAATACGAGACCCTTGACCCCTGGCATTACGTCGAGCACGGTCTTACCTCCGGAAGGCTGAGGAAGTCCATGCGATCAAAGGTGTTGATGTCAAGGGAGCAGTTGGTGTCCTGGAGGTTGAACATGCGGGCAGCTGTATTGCCTGCCCACCTTCCCACGTCGTAGGGGGGATGGGGGAGGGGAGTGAGTCCTCCTAATATTTTTGAGACGGCGTATAGCGTCAGCATGAGGCTTATAAAAAATATGGAGGAGAGGACGAAGCCCCTCATCTTAGCTCCACCTCCGCGGAGTTGCCGTTGGGTGTGAATATTACGAGGAGGGAGGGGCGGGAGGCGCCGTTTATTGCAAAGTTTCCTGTGACGGGGAAGGGCAGGTAGGAGAGGGCCCTGCCCCTTGAAAGGGCGAGCCGCAGGTTATGGCCCTGGAAGAACATGAAGACGCTTTTCCTTGGGAGGCCAACGGAGACTGAGGTGTTGCCCTCAAGGGGGATCCTCTCGTTAGCAAATTTTATAAAGGAAGCGGCCTTGTAGAGGAGCACGGTGTCGCCATAGTCCTCTGCCAGCGCCCGAAGTATGTCGTTGGTGGCCCTGAGGAGGAGAAAGGCCACTGGTGTTAGGAATAAAAATATTATTAATATTTCCAGGGAGAGGGAAGCCCTCATTCAACCACCTACTGCCACCAGAATGTAAAGTACTCACTACCGCTTGCTGCAGCCTTACATACGTACTCCTTTCCACCTATATTCAAATGTTCATTAGCATTGTAAAATTCTATTCCGTATCCCGTCCTCTTAATACACCCCATCTCCCCCTTCACCGAAGGCAAGTATGCAACATTCCATACAACCCCTTCATCTGTAGCATAATTTGCAACGGTATAAACAGGAATCCTAATGCTCTCTACTACCTCCCCACCTTTTATACACCTCACTTCAAGACCACTCACTCCAGACCCTGGTTTATCAATATACACCACAGCCCTCCCCCCACTCATCTCCACCCTGTATCCTCCAGCCTCAATCTCATCACACCCAGAATATTCCACAACGAGCTTGTTAAGATCAGCCCACATAGAACCAAACCCACCCGCCGTCTCTTCCACCTCCTGCTTTTCTTTTACCTCACTACCTCCACCTCTCTGCTCTTCCACCCTACTGGCTGGACTCCGTATCCACCAGTACGCATGATAATTATTAGCAACCGTCTCCTTGCAGGTATACTCGCTTCCACCTACATTTATTTTTTTACCAGCAGTATAGACGTTTATTCTATCACCTCTCTTTATGATACATCCCTGTTGTAATTCTCCTTGTAGTGATGGAAGATAAATATATCCCCATTTGAGACCATTAGGTGCGAGGTAGTTAAAGGTGAGATAAGTTGAAATTATCTTTTGCTCAACCACTTTATCTTCACTTAGACATTTAAGAACGAAAGTAAATACGGGCTTATCAATATACACCACAGCCCTCCCCCCACTCATCTCCACCCTGTATCCTCCAG
>CAYZKO010000093.1:0-227 GCA_964479315.1 uncultured archaeon | reverse complement strand
TTCCACCTCCTGCTTTTCTTTTACCTCACTACCTCCACCTCTCTGCTCTTCCACCTCCCCCTTCCACTGCCACCAGAATGTAAAATTACCACTCCTACATTCATATCTTCTTTTGCCCATAGCTACTTCTGCGCCTACAGAATACACTTTTATTTCCCTATCCTTTTTCACGATACACCCCATCTCCCCCTTCACCGAAGGCAAGTATGCAACATTCCATACAACCC
>CAYZKO010000092.1:0-2577 GCA_964479315.1 uncultured archaeon | reverse complement strand
GGGGCGGCCCTCGACAGGCCTCGCGCTGCGGCGGAGCGGGAAGAGAGCACGGGCGCCTCGAGATCCACTATTTTGAGGAGGTTGAAAGTGCTGGAGGAGAGTGGTATCGTCAAGAGGGTGGGCCGTGGCAGGACCACGAAGTATACCCTTGCATGAGTTTCTCGTCATTCCTCGTCAAGGCTGTGACGAGAAAGGGTTTTTAAATGGGAGGTGCGTGATTAGAAAAATTAGTTATTTTTCGCAGCCCTCAGGCCTCTCCCCTTACTTCCCTCACAAATTCATCAAAGAACTCTTCCATAAGCTTTAAGCGCTCCCTGGCAAGCTCTTTACCCTTCTTGGTGTAGAGGCGCTCAGGGATCTTGACAAACTTTATAAGGTATTCCTTCAGGGGACTGTGACGCCTTATGTCCTTTATCCTCCCATTAACTATATTTTTCCTAACGTATTCCTCTAAGTCGAAGTCCACCTCCCACACGTTCTGGCCATAACGCCCAGCTATCATAAAGCTCCTCGCGATACCGATGGCGCCGAGAACGTCTATCTTGTCTGCATCGTATACTATTTTTTCTTCCAGTGTTCTGGGCTCCAGGCCCCTCTTGAAGCGGTGCCTCCTTATGCACTCCTTTACCCTTGCGGCGAGCTCCCTGGAGGCTCCCCACTTCAGCAGGAGCTCCTCAGCCTCCCTTGCACCAAGCTCCGCATGATCTATTTTTCCCGTCTCATCCCTATCCTCCTCTTCCCGGGCGATATCATGCAAAATGACGCAGAGCTCTACGACGCAGAAATCTGCAGGCAATCCCTCCGAGAGCCTCCTCGCTATCCTCCTCACCCGCAGGGTGTGATAGTAATCGTGGGAAGTGTCCTTCAGCCTCTTTTTTATGTAGTCCTCCGCCAGCTTTATGTAATCATGACAATCCATTTTTCCCCTCATGGGTAGAGTATGTCTGGGGTTCGCGGGAAGGCCGTGGCCTCAGTAACTTTCTCTAGGCCCAGGAGCACCGTCGTAAGCCTCTCAAGGCCGAGACCAAAACCGCCGTGGGGCGGGAAGCCATATTCGAACATCTCGAGATACCAGCCAAAGCTCTCTGGGTTCAGGCCAAATTCTACAATCCTCTTTCTTAACATCTCGGGGTCCTCTTCTCTCAGGCCTCCTGAGGAGAGCTCCATGCCGTTCTTTCCTGGGGCAAAGAAGTCCATCTTGTGGGCATAGCGGGGATCTTCCCTGTCTACCTTGTAGTAAAAGGCGGTCTGCTGCCTTGGAAATCTTTTTATGAAGAAGGGGACGTCGAAGTGGGAGCAGAGCTGCCTCTCCTCTGGGGCTCCAAAGTCTTCGCCCCAGGGGATTTCTATGCCGTCCCCCCTCAGGATCTCCAGGGCCTCGTCGTAGTCTATCACCTCGTAGTGGTTGGGTACGGCCGGTGGCTGGCCCCCAAGGACCTCAAAGAGCTCTTCCTGCATGCTAAGGGCCCTGGCAGCCTCCCTGTAGATGCCAAATTCTATTTCCATAAGGTCCTCCTTGGATACGAAGGCTGCTTCCACATCTATCTCCCAGAACTCCGTAAGGTGCTTCCTCGTTCTGCTCTTCTCCGCCCTGAAGGAGGGGCCAATGGTAAAAACTCTTCCAAGCGAGGGCACAAGGGCTTGTTTGTAGAGCTGGCCGCTCTGGGCCAGGAAGGCCTCCTTCTCGAAGTATACAATGGGGAAAAGCTCGGCGCCACCCTCAGCGGCGGCAGAAATTATTATGGGGAGTGTCGTCTCTACGAAGCCCCTTTCCCTCAGGAAGTCTCTTGCTGCCTTCATAACTATGGCCTTTAACTTTAAAATGGCAGCGACCTCAGGCCTTCTTACATCAAGCCACCTATACTTAATTCTCTTGGAGTAGTCGGTGGGTGTTTTTCCCGTGAGGTCAATGGGAAGGGGCTTGGAGGGGGAGATGACCTTAAGGGAGGTGGCCACAAATTCTCTTCCGGTTTTATACTTATCCGTTTTCCTCCACTCGCCCTTGACGAGGAGGAGTGTCTCGGGGTAAAGCTCCTTCACCGCCTGAAGGGTTTCGTCGTCGACCAAGTCAGTCTTGATGACCACCTGCTCGACGGTGTTTTGGGGAAAGAGGCGTAGGAGGATGAACTTTATTTTCCCAAGGTCTCTAATCCTGTAGACCCACCCCCTTATTTCCATGGGGGTGTATAGGGGTGGTGTGCTTTTAAACGATGAGGTTCACGAGGCGGCCCATGACCTTCGCCAGGGCGAGCACCAGAATAAAAATAAGGACGTTCTTGCCTACCTCTGCTACAACGTTTCGGCGGGCCATGAAGGCGATAACGGCGTTGCTGGTGAGTAGTAGGATAAAGCCCAATGCGATATTTGCGAGGACGGCTGTTTTTAGGTCTAATAATATTATGGCTGGTACATAAATCAGCGAAAACAAAAGTTTTGAAAGGAGGGCGTAGAGTGCTGTCCTTATGGCGTCCCTCCTCCCCTTTGCGGTCTCATGAAAATAAAGGCTGAAGGCGTCGGAGAAGGAGTCGACGAGGCCGACGGAGAGAACTGAGCTCAGGACGGCAGCTTTGTTGAAGC
>CAYZKO010000091.1:0-2578 GCA_964479315.1 uncultured archaeon | reverse complement strand
CCCTAAGGAGGATGACCTTAACAGGCTCGAGGTCCACCTCTACCTTTCTTTCCATTAGCTCCTGGGGACATATGTTCCCCTCCCTCTCCCTAAGGAGGGTGACTTGGGCGGTCTCGCCCGTGTAAGTTGTCTTAGTGATCACGTGGGTGCATGGGTCGGGGAGCTGGGCCAGTAAAATTAACTTTATGCCCTTGGTGGTGTAGGCGGTCTGGGTCTTGAGCACCCAGGGTACCTCGTTTATGACCTTTACCCCTTCCCCGGCCTCCCCTTGTCCCTCTACGATATAAATTACGTCAACGGGCTTGAGCTCTACCGTTGCCTTACCCTTTGCCAAAACCTGAACACAAATCCTGTTCCTCAACTTTCTTGTTACATACACTACGGCCTCCTTGTCTTTATAATTTACGTGAGCTGTTAGGAAGTAGCAGGGGTTTGGGAGCTCTGCAGTGAGGTTTAAAATTAAGCCGGAGGAGGTTTCGATTACCTCCGCCCCCACGATCCAAGGAACCTTATTTATTACCCTTACGTTTGCCGCGGGTGGTGGAAGGATGTCCTCCGGGATGTTGATATCCTCTATGTCAATATCAGGTAAAACAATATTTTCTGACACCTGGGCTGTCACCAGGGCCAAGAGAAGGAGGACGGTGAGGAGCCGCACGTTATAATGGGGGAGAAGTCATATAAAAAGGTTATGCAAAGTCGAAGAGGGTGCGCTGCGCAGCCCCCTTCCGGAGGTCCTTCTCGGAGAAGCCAAGGGTTTCGAAGATGGGGAGGACAGCGGGGATTACTTGGTGCTCAATATAATACTCTGGGTCGTAGTTCTTCCCTTCAAAAAACTCTCTTGGCACAGCCCTCTCAGAGATGGGCCCTGAGCCCTCCACGATAATATAGCCTATCAGCGTCCCCGGGCCTACGCTATAACCCTTACGCTTCAGGAGGAGGGCGGCGGTTACGTGGGGGCCTTTTTGTTCGTATTCGTGAAGCTCCTTCTGGATTTCAGTATATATTACGAGGTCTTCCGTGCTCACGTTCCCTTTCCTCACATCGTCTATAACTTTTCTTACGTAGTCCAACGCCCCCTGGACATTTCCCTCCTTTAGTATAATTTCAAGGACGCGCTGTTGCACCTTCCTGGCTAAGCCGGACCAGTCCCTCCTCACGTACTCCATGCCCACGATCTTCAGCCTACCCTTCCTGTCCAGCAGTGCATACTTTTTCTTGGCAGCCCTTTCCCCCTTTCTCTTTTTTATAAAGAGACCCCTCACGTAGAAATCCTCGAGCTCGAGCTCCATGATGCCAGGTAATTTATTGTTTATGTGATCAAGGAATTTATGCACCTCCGCCTCGTCTCTGTAGACGATAAAGACGGAGTCTGTGTCCCCATAAATTACCTTAAAGCCCCACTCTGCCGCCTCCTCCATGACCATGCGGATGTATCCCCTGGCCCAGGACGTTATGGCCTCGGCGCACTCCTTGGAATACCATCTTGCCCTTGGGAAGGCAAGATAGCCATATGTGGCATTTGCTAAAATCTTTAGAGCCTGCTGTTGCGCATAAACTTTTTTATATTCTCTCGTCCCCCTTTCAAGCTCCTTCAATTTTTTCTTCAGCTCAAAGCGCTCCTGTAATATTCTATCCAGAGCGGCGGGCAGGAGCCCCTTAGGTTGTTTGCAGAAGAAGTGGCCCGATGGCGAAACATATCTTTCATCTTGAGGGCAGAGGGGCTTGTCCACGAGCTCTGGATCTACGTTATGGGAAATTATGATTGTAGGGTAGAGCGAGCGGAAGTCCAAGACAGCAATATTTTCATAAAGGCCTGGGACAGGCTCCTTCACGTAGCCCCCCGCATACGTCTCCCTCATCCTCCTTAGAACCTCCTTCTCCTTTGGCCTGCGGGGAACGGCCCTCCCCTCCTTCTTGGCCTCAATTATGAGCCTCTTCTCAACCATCTGGGAGGCGCTGAGCCGCACAGCTTCATATAACTCAGAGAGGGTGTAGGAGCCTATTTCCCTGAAGAGATCGAGCAGTTCTTCGCCTATCTCGAAGCACGCGAGGGAGTCCTGGAGGTTGTACTGAGCCAGCAGGTGGGGATCTTTTTCCCACATCTCAGGGATTTCCATCTTCTCTATTTCTATCTTTTCTTTGCCAAGAAGAGCCCTGTAGACGCTCTCGGGGTCGAGGTGGTCTGTTCTAATGGCTCCTATGGATGAGAGATATTCCACCATTCTGTATACGTCGATGTGGGCCCTACCCCTTATGGCGGCAGTGCCTCCAACACCTGTACGCCTGATAATTATTTCGCTACCATCCCTTCCCCAATCAAGTTTTATTCCCAGGACCTTGGCCCTCTCCTTCATGTAGGGGAGGTCAAAGCGGTCCCCGTTGTATGTGTAAATTATGTCGGGGTCCCTCTCCTTGATGATATCTGTGAGTGCATGGAGGAGCTCCCTCTCGCTGTTAAAGAACTCTGCCCCCTCAACCTCCTTGAGGGATAAGATTTTTCTAAAGCCTTGGCTGTCCACGTACGACACGAGGATGATGGGATCTGTGAGGGGATTGGGGGCGCCCCGGGAGGTTT
>CAYZKO010000090.1:0-2692 GCA_964479315.1 uncultured archaeon | reverse complement strand
TGGCAGGGATATTTCTTTACTTCATGACGGTTAATTTGATGCAGGAGAACCAGCCTGAGGAGGTGGAGTTCGGCACCATAGTGGTAAAGGGGATGTACAGGGGCTTCGTGTCAGGATGGCTCGGGAGTGGTTGGGCAACTCACCTCTACTGGATCTCCGACACCAAGAGGACGTGGGACGAGGCCTACAACGACTGCCTCCGCAGGAACAGCCACCTCGTAACCTTTGAGGGCGAGTACGAGCACAACACAGTTTACAACTGGGTGCAGCAGAAACACCCCAACAATGAAGTGTGGATAGGCCTCTACCAGAGGCCCGACGGCACAGAACCCGACAGGGGCTGGAGCTGGATCACAGGGGAGGAGCTGAGCTATGTGAAATGGTATCCAGGGCAACCTGATGAAGCAACTGGTGTAGAAGACGTGGGTGGAATGGGATGGAATGGTTTTAACGATTTTTATCGCTGGTGTGACTACCCAGGTTCTCCATCACCTTCCCTTTATTACGTCTGTGAGCGCTTCCCCATCGAGTTTACGCTTACAAACAAAACGGGAGCTGTGCTTGACCTCAACGCCATGAAGGTGGAGCTCTACCTCAAAACAAACGGCGGATGGGTGGGCGTCTACATGGGGGGCATAAGGGATAAAAATATTGTCATCGACTTCCCCGACAATACTCGCTCCTTTGAGGTAATAAGGTGGAGGTGCGATGTGGAAAAGCTCTCGCCAGGCAGGTCCACCACGTGCAGGGCTGTAATGCTCCCCACAGAGCCCCACTCCTTCGGTCCCTACAAGCTGTGCGTCGAGATAGAGCACTACAGGGCCTGCGACGTCTTCGGTGGAAGGAGGTAAACCCCTTTTAACCCAACCCGTCCCCTTCCCCCGTGGCGACCTGCTCCCTCTGCGGAAGGAAGGCTATCTACTGCCCAAAGTATGAAGGCCGATGCTACTGCGAGCACCACTTCCTGAGGTGGTTCGAAGGGAAAGTGAGGTCAACGCTCCGGCGCTTCAACTACTTCGGCAAGAAGGAGAACATCGTGGTGGCAGTATCTGGCGGTAAGGACTCCCTGGCGGCACTAACTTTTCTAAAAGACCTCTCGAAAAAAGTTCCAGGCTGGAGGCTGTCCGCCCTCCTCATCGACGAGGGCATCAGGGGCTACAGGGAGGAGACCGTAAAGGACTTCCTCAGGGTGGTGGAGGAGCTCGGCGTGGACTATAAAATTGTTTCTTTCAAGGAAGAGTTTGGCATGACGCTCGACGAAATGGTAAAGATAGGAAAGGAAAAGGGACTGCCATATCTTCCGTGCACGTACTGCGGCGTCATGAGGAGGTACCTTTTGAACAAACACGCAAGGGAGATGGGGGCCACGGTCCTCGTGACAGCCCACAACCTCGACGACGTGCTGCAGACGTTCCTCCTGGACCTCCTGAGGGGCGACACAAAGAAGCTCCCGAGGCTGGGGCCCGTGACGGGCACCTCTGGCCACCCCAAGCTCGTGAAGCGCGTAAAATTATTTTATGAGGTCCCGGAAAAGGAGGTGGTCATCTACGCCCTCCTCAAGGGCATCTATCCCCACACCTACGTGGAGTGCCCCTACGCCCCCCTCTCCGTGAGGTGGCACATAAGGAAGTGGCTCAACGCCATGGAGGAAAGATATCCCGGGATAAAATACTCCCTCCTCAAGTCCCTCCTCCACATAATAAAAAATCTCCCCTCCCAAGGAGAGATAAAGACCTGCAAGCTCTGTGGGGAGCCCTCCTCCCAGGAGGTGTGCAGGACGTGCCAGCTCCTGAGGGAGCTGAGAAGGTAGTGCTCTTCGTAAAGAGCCAGGGCATGGTGAAAAAAGGGGAAAGGGTGCTCGTGGCGCTCTCCGGCGGCAAGGACAGTGTTTTCCTCGCCTACTCCCTGGCCCAGGCCTTTGAGATCGGCCTCTTCCACATCGACCTCGGCATAGGCGAGTTCTCAAAGGAGTCAAGGGAGGTGGTAGAAGGGGTGGCAAAGGACCTTGGTGCCCCACTTTTTATCTACGACCTCAAAAAAGAGTGGGGCCTTTCTCTGCCGGAGATAGCCCGCAGGCTCAGCAAGAGCCCCTGCTCGGTGTGCGGCACATTAAAAAGATATTACTCGCTCTACACAGCGGCAAAACAGGGCTATGACGCGGTGGCCACAGGCCACAACCTCGACGACGTCGTGTCCTTCCTCCTCTACGGCGCAGGCACAGGCCAGAGGCCCTCCCTCTCCCCCACTACAACCACCCTCCTGGGCATAAGGAAGATAAAGCCCCTCTTCTATTTCCCGGAAGAGAAAATAGAGACATACGCCAAAAACCTCCCCCACACGAGGACCTCCTGCCCCTTCGGCAGGGAGGCCCCCACAAAGGCCATAAGGAGGTGCTTAAAGGGCATAGAGGAAAGGGTTCCGGGCTTCAGGAAGGCCCTCCTCACCTTCTTCCTGAAAAATACACCAGAGGAGGAAACATCGCCCAACAGGTGCAAATACTGCGGCATGCCATCCTATGGCAACACGTGTAGCGTCTGTAAAATGCGCATCAAGCTGGGCCTGCCCCCTGAAGAGCCTCTTCCAGCCCCCTGAGGAGCCTAGGATATTTTCTCCCCATGGCAGCCAGCACGGTGTCCCTTTCCCGGCAGGGGCTCCCCAGGGCCTCCCTGTAGGCAAGGGGAAGGAACTCCGG
>CAYZKO010000089.1:0-2696 GCA_964479315.1 uncultured archaeon | reverse complement strand
GTGAGCGTTTTGGCAGCCTCAGCATACTTTTTGGCAGCCGTGAGCTCGCCCTCAGCCTTTATTATCACTGCCCTCTTCTCCCTCTCAGCCTCCGCCTGCACCGCCATGGCCCTCTTCATGGTCTCTGGGAGTGTGACGTCCTGGAGGCGTATCTCCGTTATGTCAATACCCCAGGCGTCCGTCTTCTCGTCCACGATCTTCCTTATCTCGGCGGCGATCTCGTCCCTGTTCTCCAGGAGCTCGTCAAGGGTGACACCGCCTATTACATCCCTCAGCGTGGTCTGGGCCAGGGCAGAGGTGGCCGCCATATAATTTCTCACTGTCAGAACCGCCTTGGCGGGGTCAATCACCCTGAAGAAAACAACGCCGTTGACGTGGACAGAGACGTTGTCCTTCGTTATGACCTCCTGGGGTGGGATGTCAATGGTATGGACCCTGAGGTCCACTATCTCCAGGCTCTGGAGGATGGGGGCCACGAAGACGACGCCGGGGCCCACAACGCCGTCGTAGCGGCCCAGGTTGAACAGCACACCTCTCTGGTATTCTGGGATAATTCTTATGATGGAAAGGGTTATGGGCAGGCCTATGATGATAAAGACCACCACGTTTATGCCCAGGGGAAGGAAGAGGAGGAAGTAGAGGTCGAGGAGGATGGCCAGCGCCGCCGCAATTTTACCAATGACGTTGGAGGCGGTCCTGCCTGCCATCTCCTCCGCCACGGACCCATCTACATCGAAAATCTTTAAAAGGGTGTGGCCGGCTGTCCGAACGGGGTTTCATGGTGCCGGCTTACGCACCAGCGCTCCGCCCCGCGGCTCTGCAGCCGGCCCAGAATAGAGGGGAGGGAGGGCTTAAGTGGCTAACCGCCCCTTCCCTGTGGGGTGGCGTTCCCTAACCTGTGGCTTTGGAAATCGAACGCAAGCGTTAAAGGGCTGCGGAGGGAAAGGGGGACATGCGGGCGGACACGCTCTGGAGGTCTTTGGCAAGGAAAGTTGACATAAACGGGGTGCGCCCGGATGCCTTCGAGCTCTATGATGGTAAAGTAATTTTTTGGTTTGAGGATCCGGCCACCACGAGGGAGCTTATAAAGAAGCTTAAAGGAAAAATAAGATATGATATCCTTTGGGACAGGGAAGAGGGGCTTATGGGGATAGCAGTGCCAAGAGAGCTCCTATAGCCCCCCACCAAACCCCAATAATTATATTATCATCCATGGGGGAATAGTACTCCACCACCGCCGAGAGGGGAAGCAACACCACCAACCTCCAGTCCACGAGCCCCCTCAACAAATATCCTGCCACCAGCGAGCCAGCCACACCCCTTAAAAAACCTACCAAGCTCTTACCCTTCCCCTCCTCCCTTATGCCGGCCAGTCCGTCCACCAAGCCCAGCGAGAGGGCTGCAAGGGGCCCCGTTCCAAAGAGCGAGGCTATAAAAATACCTAAGGAGAGGGTGATGGGGCCCACATCGTCTTCCCTCCTTGCCGCAATTCTATAGACTTGTTTTATGGGCGGGAATTTCCTGAGTATAAAGGTAGCCGCGGCTCCGAGGAGCAGGAGGGAGGAAACGAGGAGCTGTGGATGGAAAAGCATGAAGTAGCCGGAGATGACGGAGAGGGAAATGTGTATGGCCTTGCGGGGGTTTGGGGTGGAGAGGAGGGAGCCCGCAAGCCCCACCAGTGCCCCCACAAGCACCTCCATTAACGTGTGGTGGCCCTCCGCCACCCTTAGGAGCCCCACGAGCCCAGCAATAATAAGATAGGGAGCCCCAAGGGGTAGGGCTGCCCCAAAGGCTGTGGCTGTGTGGAAGGAGGGGAAGGAGAAGGGATCAATGGCGTTGCGCTGTATGCGGAGGAGGAGTTTTATTATGAGGGCGCCGGCTCCCCCCGAGAGGGCGCCGATGAAGGCCCTTGGCTGTTTGAGAAGGGAGATGCCCACCAGGAGGGCTAGCAGGATGTCAGAGAGCATAAGCGGGGGGCGGGATTCGAACCCGCGTACACCGGATCTGCAGTCCGGCCCCTAAACCGCTCGGGCACCCCCGCCCGTAAAGCTTTTTCCCACAGGAAAGCTTTAGAGGTTAACCATCCTCTCCCACTCGTCCCTTACCTTGTACCCGAGGCCCTTGAGGTCTGAGTAGAGCTTTTGGCGCTCGCCACGGATGTATGCGTAGAGCTTGTCAATGTCCGATGCGAAGGAGGAGAAGTGGTCCCTAAAGATATTTTTCAAGATGCTCAGCTTCTCCCCGTCCACCAACACATCCCGGGCCAGTCGACGGGGCACCTTTTTGATGTCAGCAAGGGTAAGGTAAATTAGATCGTGAACGGGCTCTGAGGGGGGCAAACTAAAGATATCGATCACACTCCTCCTCAAGTTGCTCCGGAGCAGATCGTGGATAAGATATCCTGTGTGCCAGCTCAGGGCCGCCAGGGCTGCAAGGTGCTTTCCGAGTTCCTCCATATCTTTGCTAGATGTGGGAGGCGGTTGGTAGAGCTGAAGCATGGGCTTAGAGATTTCATAGGACTTTTCTCGAGGCCCAACCGCCACCAGGGTCCTTGGAAATATCAGGCTAAGGAACTCCGGCTCGACTTCACCAACCTTGCCGTCCTTTAGGACCGCCCCAATCCCCTTCCTTGGTCCCCTGGGTGGACGTATTTCCACGAGGAAGGCAGCTGGAGCTATCCTCTTTAACGGTTTTAT
>CAYZKO010000088.1:0-2725 GCA_964479315.1 uncultured archaeon | reverse complement strand
ACGTTAACCCACGCTCTGCCATATAAAGCCCCTACCCCGTTTGACTTTTTTTACCATGCCGATCTTCTCCATGTCGTTGAGCAGCCTGAGGGCTGTTACCTTTGAAACGCCCAACTTTGTGGCCACCTCTTTTGTGGCTGCCGGCAGTATTTCTAAGATGTCAAAGAAGCGCTCGTCGATCCCGCCGGGCCTAAAGACAACCTTAGTGCCCCAGCTGCTTGTTTCGATTTTGAGCTCACAGCCAACTGCCTTGCACTCGCGCCGCATCATGCTTATACCAATACCTCTTTTTTCTACATAGCCCATATCGTACATGAGCTCGTATATGGATGGGTTTCTGGGCTTCGGTTTTGGATCTTCCGGGGTAACGCCTCTGGGGAAAGAACCGGGATTCATAACGATCAAACTTCCACCCTCAAATCTTACGAAAGTTTCCGAGTAAACAGCATAATTTCTGTGGACTAAGGCGTTCACCACGGCCTCCCTGACCGCTCTTGGTGGTATGAGGGGGATCTCTGTCCGGCGGGCCCCCACAACCCTCCACTGGGTGGGTATGAAATTAAGGACCCATGACACTGTGTCGTCCACCTGCTTCCATATGGGGCCCTTAAGCCTTATCCATTTTTCTTCGTGCTCTAAACGCAGATAGGCCTGGGGATAGTGATGCTGGGGAAACTCAGTAAAAACAAGGGCCGCCGCCAACGTCAGTTTATCGTTGACTATCAAACCTATGTCCTTGAGGTATTTTATAACGTCGTGCTCTGGTATCTTCCTTTCTCTGGAAAGCTGGGAATATTTCCTTACGGCCTCGTCCCAGATATCAGAAATAGTATACGGGGTTGGTGTCCGGTCTAATGGAAAGAGAACTGTCTCAGAGGCCCTCTCGATGATCTCGTGGAGAGTGAGTGGCCGTTTGACGGTGCCAACCCTTACGTAGGCAGTGCCGCCCACTACGTGGAGTCTGTCGTCGTTTTTGACGTCCACCACAACCACAGTTTTTTCATCAATTGTGAAGGTTGCCACTTCAATCTCAGGTGGCGGCTCTATGGATGAAACAGCCCTATATATTTCATCAATTACTTTGTTAGGGGATGTCACACCCACGATATTTCTGCTATCGTCTACGCCAATTATTATATAGCCCCCGCCAGAATTGGCCATGGCACATATATCTTCTGCAAGCTTGCCCCCTTCTCTAACGGTTCTCTTTAGTTCCACCCGCTGGCTCTCGCCCGTAGTAATGAGGGTGATAATATCCTCTAATTTCATGCAATAAAGGGGGTGTTAATCGTTAAATCGTTAACCTTTGTTTAGTCAGGATCGAATAAACGTAAATTAACGGTGAAACGGTCGGCTCATGCAGGATGTCCCACTGCTTCTACGTGTAGGCCGCGGATGAGGGCTACGTAGTAAGCTGCCCTTTCGCTGTGCGCAACATTCTCAGCAAAATAATTGTAGAGGTGTGGAAAGAGACGGAGGAGCCTTACAAGAGCCACATAGTGGGGATAGGCGTTGGTGCCTATGGCTGGGGAGGAGAGGAGAACCTGGGGAAGGGACCTTAAAATATTTAGGGTGGCGAGTAGTGTGTAGTGTTCTGTGTCGCCTGTGGAGAAGCCGTTTGTAGAGTGGTAAGCGGAGAGGAGTGTTTTTATGAGGTCATTTATAGAGGAGAGGAGGAAGGAGGGTGTGGAAGAAGTGCGGATCTCGCCGACTGGCTCGTGGGGGAGGTTAAAGAGGAGGGCGTCGGCGAGGGTAATGATACCTTCTCCTTTTATTATTTTTCTACCCAACAGGGTGTACAAAGTGAAGTAACCTTTTATTTTAACTGGTGATGTGGGGAGGAGAGGCCCCTCACCTCCAAGGGTGGTGTCGTCGAGGTTGAAATGGAGGAGAGGAAGGAGCTCTATCCCTGTGGTTTTTATTTTCTTTAGCTTGAGGGGCCGTGCGTATCCGTTGAGGAACAGGACGTTCTCAAGGAATGTGATGCCGAGGTGGCGGGGGTTTGGGGTTTTAAGAAGGGAGAAGTAGGCGGAGGAGAGGGTGGGATAGTAGGGATGGAGACCGTCAACGAAGGGTGTGAGGCCATTGAGGAGGAGGTATTGGCGCTCCGGCTCTGGAAATATTATGGCCGGTGTGAGGTGGATGAGGCGGGAGTAGAGGGAGAGGAGGGTGGGATAGGGGGCCTCTACGTAGAGGCCCCCAGGGGCTTCTACGGTTTCAAGGTGGTGCGGAAGGTAGGGGGCGAGGGCCTTGGGTATGAGCATACGAGGGGTAAAGGGGATAATCTCCTGGCTGCCGTCGGAGTGGTGGAGGATTATGTTTTTGCCATCGAAGGCGGCGGAAACTATCACGATGGAAGGGGGTGGAAGGGGCTTTTTAAGTGTTGCGGAACCCCCACCTTCCGTTAATCCGTTGCTGGATGACATGGTAAGGGATGTTTAACGATAAAGAGGGACGGACGTGGTTAAGGAGCGGATGTTGTTTATGGATATAATTTTTCTTATGTGTTGGAGATTTGTAGAAGGGAGGAGGGAACGCCAAGAGATTTAAAGGCTTGGCCTTAGAAAAGAGAGTAGGAAAAAGGGGCGGGGGTGCCCGAGCGGCCAAAGGGGCGCGGTTGAGGGCCGCGTGGCTTAGTGCCTTCGTGGGTTCGAATCCCACCCCCCGCACTTCTTACCCCTTCTTTGTTCTTCCTGTTCCTCCGGAGGACGTGCTCACCTGGGCG
>CAYZKO010000087.1:0-2814 GCA_964479315.1 uncultured archaeon | reverse complement strand
AGCCCCTCCCTGAATACCTCCCCTATCATGCTCTCACCTCAAAGCCATAGGTGGACGGAATATTTATAAAGGTTGAGGGTTTACCATCAGAGGGCGTCGGCTATGATTTGGCGCTCCCTTTTCTCCTCTTCCCACCTCCTAGCCATCTCGTGGAGTGGTACCTCGTACTGAGACTTGGGTGTTTTTCTCTGACGAACCTTGACGAAGACGGGGAAGTTCGTGGCTGCACCTACAATGAGAGCCTCCCCTGGGGTAAGGGAAGGTATGAGGGAGGCAGAACGACTGTCAATAGCCTCGGATGATTTCTTTACGTGATCGATGTCATAGGGGTTTGTCATGCGCAGGATGATGTGGGTGTTGCATTGAGAGAGGGCTGTAGTAGATAATTTTATTGGACGTTGTGATATAAGGACAAGGGAGAGACCAAACTTTCTTCCTTCCCTGGCAATGGTTTCGATTATGGGCCTTGAAAGGGCCTCTGACTTTGGGGCTTGTTCTGGAGCAAAATTATGAGCTTCCTCTATGATGGCAACTGTTGGTGGAATGGTGCCTGAGCGCCGAAGGATGAAGAGACGACGTAGGAAGTAGGCCACTATGGCTTGGCGTTTGTGGTTGTTGACGATGGGGGCCAGGTTAAAGATAATGAGCTTACCCGGCTCAAGCACGGCTTCGAGGGAGGGGGATTCGATGGAAGAGAAAATATCTAAGGAGTAAAGATTTTCAAGGTTAGAGAGAAGGGCCTTCCGCGTATTATCCTTTATTTCTCTATCTGTGGCTACCGCCTTTATGATGTCGCCCACGTCGTAGGGACCCCTGCCGTTCATATGTTCCTTTGAAAGTTTGTCCATGATGCGCATAAGCTCCCTAAGTTGGGCCATAGTAAGACCAGGAAGAAAGTCTAAAATACCCTTACCGATATCTGGGAGTGAGAGCTTTACCTTGTCACCATCTATTATTTCTGTGAGCTCCCTGTAGGGGGACTTGTCTGCACCAAACCCCACGTATTCCCCATGCACATCAAAAATAACTATAGCTAATCTTCCTTGATGAGGTTTTCTTTCCAGAAGCTCTTCCACAAGCACAGAGGTGAGGTGGGACTTACCAGCGCCGCTCATGGCGAGGATGGCCAAATGTTTTTGAAGTAGCTCGGTGAGGCCAAGTTTTGCTGGAACGTCGTGAAAGAGGACTTTGCCTATGTGGAGGCCATCCTCCTTGAAGCCAATGAACCTGAAAAGATCTTGTGGGGAGGGTTCCCTGACCTCGCTCCCGGGTTTGGGGGGTGTTGTCGGCCTCTCTATTCTTTCACCATTCCATATGGCTAAGGGCTTTGTTATTGCTACTGTAAATTCCCATTCTGCCACAGGAAAGGACTTATCCATGGAAACCCTTGTAGAATATTCTTTTACGGCCTCTACATGCTCGAAATACCTGTTAGATTTTATAACGTCCGTTACGAGGGCTATCATTTTCCCCTGGACGTGATCTATTTCCACAAACTGGCCCGTGTGGATGGGGGCATCACCGAGGACGACGAACTCAACCACAGAGGGAGATGGCCCCTCCCCAGACACCACTACACCCAGTTTCATGTTACCACGGCCTCCTTTCGAAGATCTTCAGGTAGGGAAATGTTGCAACAATCCTCCTCTCTATATAGCTTTTTACATGGGTTAAAGATTCCTTACTCAAGCGGGCACGCAGATCTGCCTCTACGAGGAAGGGAGGAACGGAATAGTGAGGATTTATGCTGGAGAGGGGGTAGAGGATGGAAGAGAGGGTTGCAGCGTCCTTTTCAGGGTCTTTTGAATAGAACTCTACCCTGTATGGCCTGTCGTAGGATGAGAGACGGATGTAAAAAAGGTAGGTGTTCTTCGCAAAACCACCCAGATCTCTTAGGGTTGCGTGCTTCTCCGGCTCGTCGGAGTAGGGGACGGGCTGTGTGTATTCACCCTCTCTTAGGACGTAGTTGAGCCAGGCAATGTCCTGCCAGGCAGGTATTTTTATACCTTTTTTAGACAAATAACGTCCAAGCCTGTCTCCCCTGGAATCCTTCACCACAGAGGCCAGAAGGGGGGCTGTTTGATAAAGTTCCTTATAGAGGTCCAGTACCTCCCTATAGAGCTTGAGGAGGTGGGGGTTGTCGGAACGAGGTTTATCTACAATTTGTGGAACAATGGAGCCGTCAAGGAAAAGAATGTCGCAGTGGGGGGCCACTTCGAGGGCCCTCTCCAGCTCCGCTTTGAGGCGATGAAGCGATCTAAAGGGGTGATAGTCTTCCTTCTCCAATGGAAAATCATTTACCACAACCCTTGGATCGGGAAGGGGGGTAGGAATATATTCAACACCCTCCAGCCTACTCTCTATATATTCAAAAATTACACCTACAGCCCTAATGAGAAGAAGTGTTATAGAACCGTAGTCTTCGTAAAGCAGGCCACCGTCCACGGCCCCTATTCTTCCAGAAAAATAAGAGGGATCAATCTTTAATATGTATTCCTCCATCTTGCTCCTTATGGCGTCTGCGAGCCGCCTCCTCTCTTCCTCCCTCTCAAGGATACGACTTACCACCCTCTCCAGCTCCTCCCTCACGCTCTTAAGCTGGTGGCATTGATTTATAAGCGATGTGGGGGTCCATTTCCGCTAATGTGAGGTTTGTGGAGGGCTGGCCCGCACTTCTCCTGAAAAGAACTTTAGTGCTGGCAGACGTCCATCTGGGAATAGAGAAGGAGCTTTGGCGCCAAGGTATTCTTGTGGATGGCGTTTCCTCCATGGCGCTCCAGAGGTTTGAAGAATTGCTTAAGCTGGTAAAACCCA
>CAYZKO010000086.1:0-2853 GCA_964479315.1 uncultured archaeon | reverse complement strand
GCTGGAGATGGTTGCGTATCGAGACCCCACTTCCCTAAAGGGGAAGGTAGAGCGCAATGTTATACGTCAGCTTGTTGAGACTGCCAAGAAATCTGTACCTAATGTAGGAAAATATCAGGAGGTGCCTCGTGAGAAAGGTTCCCCTTTCCTTGCGCTCTCTTTGCTGTCGAGGCTTGCGAAGGAGGAACCGGAGAGGGTGTTCAGCGTAATACAGCCCGATGATGTGCGTGGACTGGTACACCATGCAGATTTTGAAAGCATAAACGTGGCTGGACTTCGCCTCTACCCCCGGAAAGACCTCAAGGAAATTCTAAAGGGAGTACTTACGAGTCCTGTTGGGGATGAGCACAGGAAAATAGCTGTGGGCATGTTAGTGAGGATTGGTACGCATTCCGAGCTCAAAAGACTCGCAGAGTACCTGAGGGAGAAACATCCCGATGCTCACCACCTTATGCTCCTGAGGCTTATCGATCACGTAAAGAAACGAAGACCTTAAACGACGAACAGCCCGATTAATAACAATATTACACTGCCTACGAGCTTTTTAACGTGTGGATAGCTCTTCACCGTCAGGTTTTCCCTTATCATTTCCTTTAGGTCTAGCCACGGCATGGGGCCCCTGAAGAACCAGCCCCTCGCTATGACCTCTTTTCCTATGAAGTGGGGAAGCTCCGAGGCGAAGAGCAGGTTCCCGAAAATGGGGAGCCAGGACTCGTAGTTTACGTATACTACTCCTGTCCCGTCTGCCACGAAGAAGTCTTCGGAGAAAACACTTCCGGGGTCGCCCCTCCCAAGGATCTCCCCTTCTACCTCTACAAACTTCCCTCTTACCGGGGACGTATAGGGGTCTGAGACAAGCTCAAACATTGTGACCCTCTTGGCACCACCCCTTGGGTAGGAGTAAATGAACTGTAGGAAGAGGGCAGCTGCCAGGGAAAGGAGCATTCCCTTTAGGGCCAGGGTAGGAGCTGTAACCAGTAGGTAGATGCCGGCAGAGAGTGGGAAGACTACAGGCGAGAGGTACACAACAACGTCCAGGAGGAAGCCTGTGTACAGTTTCCCCCTGTCTGGTTCAGGTACGGGCACTTCTATACCATCCATTTTCAGAAGTCTGAGTACCCTTTTACCTGTGAGGGGGTGTGTAGAGTGGAGCTCTGTGAGGAAGGCCCAAGGGGAGTGCAGATCCCAGGCAATAACCTTTCCAACTGTCTGTGGGTCGAGTGAGGAGGTAAGCGCAAGGCCGGACTTCGCAGAGGCCTCCCCCACGATGCCGAGCGACTCCGTCGTTTTCAGGAGCTTTCTTTCCCTCGATGAAAGGAGGGACACACCGTAAGATACCTTCACAAGGGCCGTTGCGAGATCCTTTCCCGATGTCCTTTTTGCAGCAAACTCGTCCGCGTAGTACTCCCTTATTCTTGAGAGGTAGAGGACGACGTACCTGCCTATGAGGTAAAAGATGTAGGCGACGGCGGCCAGAATAATGAAGAGGCCACTCTTTTTCTTTGAATCGCTGTCCTCTGCCGCTTCTCTAAAGAAAGAGTAGATCACGTAGATTATTTCAAGGAGGGTGACGGCCAGCGTCATGACGATGAAGTCTCTATGGACGATGTGGCCCATCTCATGGGCCACTACTGCTGCTACTTCCTTTGGTTCCAAAAATTCGAGGAGCCCCTCTGTGAGGACGAGTCTGGCAGAAGACCTGAAAGTTCCATAGGTAAAGGCTGTGGGTACGCGATCAGGGATGATAAAGATCCTTGGAGGTTTAAAATTATACTCCTCTGCAACGGATAGGATAACGTTCTTTGCTTCTGTGGGAAGCTCCTCGATGGAGGCCTCCCTTGCATTGTAGATCCAGTGCAGGATGAAGTCCTGTATTATGGGGGAGAGGAAAAACGAGACAGCGTTAAACACTAAAACAAAGGCAATAAGTGTTGTAGAAGTCAGCGAGCCGGTCAGGTAGAGCGCAATACCTACAAGGAGGCCTGTAAAGGAGAGGAGTAGGAAAATCGTGAGCGCGCTCGCCCAGACGAGGCGCATGTGACAGCTATGGGGCGTTAACTCTTAAGTATGTGTGGGCTACCGGTTGAGCGCCCTCCCGAAGGCCTCCCTGTAGATAACGTCTGCATCTGGGTAGATCTTCTTTAGGACATAGGAGGCGGCGGGCAGGAGATACTTGGGCCTTGCGGAAATTTCCACACCGCTGTCTGTTATGATTATGGTGTTTGCGCCCTCTGAGAGGGAGATGAAGGGGGTGCCGTTGCACTCCTCTGCCGGAACTGTTTTTTCCTGGAGGACGTTGCCCTCGTTGGTGGAGCACACGTTTCCCTCTATGGCCTGGATGACGACCCTCTTGCCCTTTGCTGAGAGCACCGCGGAGAGGTATGTGACTGCCCCCACCGCCCCCTGGGCGTCGGAGAACGGATAAAGGATCCTTATGTAAACGGTGTTGGCCTCTGCAATGGCTGCAAGTCCATCTCCCCTTGCGGATACAACGAAGGCACCCTCCTTTTCATGGGGTGTGAGGAGGATGAGGGCGGCGGCGAGGAGGAGCCCAAGGAGTATCAAACGCTTCCTCATGGGGGAAAATGCTACGCCACGTTTATAACCCTGCACGTCCTGAGCCCGCCGGCGCTTATGCACACGGTGTTCCTGCCCTTCCTCAGGGAGCAGTACTTCCAGGGGGCCACGTAGATGGTTACAGAGGAATGGGCGGGCACGGTGGAGGGCCCGAGGAAGGTGATGTTCTCCTCCAGGGGCATGGCGCAGTTATCAAATATTATTTCTCCCCCATCGAGGGCAACGTTTTCGTCACCGGCGTTCCTGATGACAAGGCCTATCCTGTACCACAGCTTC
>CAYZKO010000085.1:1685-2907 GCA_964479315.1 uncultured archaeon | reverse complement strand
CCTTTAAAACCTTTCCCACAAGCCCCTCCACATCCCACACCTCCAGCTCCGTCTCTGGAACCCCTCCCGCGTCCTTCACGAAGAGGATCTTCCTCGCTCCTTCAAACTTCCCCAGCTTCTCCTCGATCTCCCTTACTTCCTTCCTTGTGAGCCTGTCCCTCCACTTCACTTCCACAGCAACCTTTACCCTCTTTCCGTTGTGGAGAACGATGTCGATCTCTTCTTTCCCTATCCAGACGCCCCTCATGAGGCCAAAGGCTTCGGAGAAAAGCCTGCCCACGAACTGCTCCACGTAGATGGGTATCCTATCCCTTACGTATCTTTCCAGCGCCTGGAGGCCTCCCTGGACCTCTGGGAAGCCTACCCTATCGTAAAGATAATAGTACAGGTCTATCACGGGGGATGTGTGGAGGTAGAAGCTCGCCCTCTTTCCAAAGACCTTTATCCTCTCAAGGATGCCCATGTCCAGCAAAATTTTGAGGAAGGGATAAACTTCCGCCGCTGAAGTAGGCTTTTTTCCGGAGATAAAGGAGGCAATGGAGGAGGGGGTTCTTCTGCCGGCCCCAACGGCCATAAGGATGCCCTCGTACATGTCTGTTAGCTTCCTGTCCTCTTCTCTGAAGATTTCCCCCACTAGGCTGGAAGCCAGCTCAAGCCTTGCCAGGACGTCCTTCACATAGTCTTCTCCGATTTTGTTGATGAGCCAGGGCTCCTGGAGGAAGAGCAGTTTTTCCATATCGGCTGGGGATGAGGGGGGGAGGTTCCTGAGGAGGTCCAGGGGGCTTATGAGGGAAATGGGGAAGGGAGTGGCCTTCCCGAGGAGGGGGGACCTGCGGGACAGCATCTCCTTTGCATAAAATTTTGAAGAGGTGATTAGGGTAAGCTCGCCCCCCTCATGGGCGTGGAGGGTGTCAGCGAGGTCGGTGCCGAGCCTGTGGAACTCGTCTATCACCATCCTCTGTCCGAGGAGGTTCGGGAGGAGCCTTATGAAGTCCTGCCCGTTTATGAGGCTACCCCTCCTCACGTCAAGCACCTTGCCGCTCCTGTATACGAAAAAGTAGCTGTCCCATTCCGTAAACTCCCTCACGAAGAAGCTCTTCCCAGTTTTTCTCCTCCCATAGACAAGTCTCCAGGGGCCTGCGTGCTTCCAGCGCCCCTCCTCCCTAAAGCGCCGTATAATCACCATTAGTATAACCGTGGTTAGATACAATTTAAAGGGCTT
>CAYZKO010000085.1:0-1585 GCA_964479315.1 uncultured archaeon | reverse complement strand
CTCAGGCCTCAGGGCCTTGGCGGGCTGGAGGCCGTAGAGCTCCCCCAAGAACCTCTCTGCAAAGCGTTCCACCAGGAAAGAAATCCTTTCCCTCAAGATCTTTTTCAGGAAGGGGAGGGGGAGGCTCCCCTCGAAGAAGCCGTGCTTCCTGTCGAGGTAGTAGAAGAGGTCTGTCAAGGGTGAGGCCTTGCCATCCTTCCGGCGATATCGCTCATATTTGTGGTGGTTCCGGCTGTGGCCAGCAGTATCCCCTCTAGCTTTTCGCGGATGGCCATGTTCTTCTCCGAGAGGACCTCGCCCACGGGGCTTCTCACGAAGTACTTTCCTGTCCTGAGCATGTCGTTGACGCTTAGGCCTATCTGGGTGGGCTCCTGCCAAAGAGGAGGCCCTCAAAGTCCCACCCATCTCCTGCGCTTCTCATTATGTCGACTGGCGAAAGGAGGGATATCTGATATTCCAGAAAGAGTCCAAGGAGCTTAGAATAAATTTCTTGCTATTGTCTAACCCCTCGGCATACTTCAGGAACGCTTTAAGGTCCATGGTGGTTTCGTCCAGGAGGACTTCGTTCCTTGCCCTGACGATAACACAGTCCTACTCAGATTTTTTCAGCAGTGTGTAGAAGGTCTTGCCGGTCTTAGGTGGTGCCGCAGAAGACGGGGCTCTGCTCCCCAACGCACACCCTATACTTTTCCACGTCGAAGGGCTCGTAGGGGAGCCCGCGGACGTAGCACATGGTGTCGTCGCCGGGCTCGAGCTTATAGTCGTCGCACATTATGTGTTCAAAGCAGTTGTTGTTTGAGAGCTGTGGCGGTGGGCACACACCCCTTCCCAAGAGGCCCGTGAAGAGGGTTTCCCACTTCCCCTGCCTGTAGCCGTAGATGGCAACGGCAAGCTTTCTGATGTCCTCTATTGTCTTCGTGCTATTGTTCTTTATGACAAATTTTATTGGCACCCCCTTCTCGCAGATAATTTTGTGTGTATCTGTGGGGCGAAGATCGTTGAGACCATGGTTGTAGGCTTCGTCCACCGCCGCCACGTCCTGGGTGTGGTCCTCTGCGCCGTCCTCGTCGTTGAAGTAGTTAAATCCTGGCAGGGCAGGGCCGTAGAACTCCTCCCCCGTTGTCCAATGCCAGTCTTGCTTAGGATTTGTGGCATGAGGGTATTGGTAGGCGCCTGTCCAGGCGTAGTTGGTGTCTGTGAGGAGGGTGTGGACTACACTATTGTATTCATAGGGTGAGCTTACGGTGAAGGGGTGGGAGTGGTACCGTTCACACTCTATTGTCATCTCGGCCCAGTTGCCCTCCCCTGGCGGCACAAAATAATAGTGGCCGTGGTAGGAATAGGAGCCGTAGGGAGGGGGTATCCGCATGACGGTGACAGAGAAGGAGGCTATCTCCTCCGTGGTGGGCTGGTTCTCCTGCATCAAATTAACCGTCATGAAGTAAAGGAATATTCCTGCCACCACAATGATGCCAATGATCAACAGCGTCGCCACAATGGGCGAAACACCTCTTGAAAAATTATTTACGGTCTCTCTCTCTCTCTTACTGGGCCTGTCATGGTGGAAGAGGGGAGGGAAATCTTT
>CAYZKO010000084.1:0-2970 GCA_964479315.1 uncultured archaeon | reverse complement strand
CGCCAAACTCCAAAGAAAAGAGGGCAGCCAGTGGAAGGATGTGGAGTACTGTGCGAGGGAGGGCGATATTGTAAAAATAGTTGCTAAGCCTAACACAACCAATAAAAATATTTTAGACATCCTACGGAAAGCCCTCATTTACATTAATGGCGTCGATGGCGTAATCAATAGGGACCTCCCTGTATACCTCACATGGAATTCAAAGTCCAACCAGTGGGAAAGCGAGGAGATAAAAATAAACAGAGTATCAAAAATTGAAAATCCGCGCATTCTCCTAAAGTACGTATGTGGCGCATGTAAATCCTCCGGTATAGAATTTTATTTAACCAACACAGCCCTCCCCATCTGCTACAGCAGGTATACAGAGAACATCGTTTTTGAGCCCAAGGAGCGGACCTTCCTCGTAAGGCGCGGTGGCTCATCGCTCTACAAAATAGAAGTTAAGAACAATACAGGCGAAGAGATAAAGCTTGTGAGATGGAAAATAGAATCCAAGGACAGCGATGTGGCAGACATTAGCATAGAGAATAGCCCCTCCATTCCCAGGGATAGGGAGGGAACCCTTGAGGTAAGGGTCACCGACAACGGAACAAAGGAAACAAAGGGCAACTACATCCTCTACACCTACTGGAGGAAGGGAAGAGGGGGCCTCGTCGTAAAGGAGGCAAAGATCCACGTCTACAAGGCTAGCTTTGGCCTAAAATCCATCACGTTCCCGGAGGTAACCGTCGTTAAGAACTATCCCGTTGATGTGAAGGTAACGACGTGCTTCACCCTCCCCGAAGCACTCAAAGCCTCCGATATCATCCCCCTCCTCTCCCTCACCCTCGATGCCGAGAACGTAGAATTTAAGTACGGCAAACCCCAGTCAAAGGACAACTGCCTAGAGCTCCCCGTCACCATAACCTACACCGGCAAGGATGTGGGCAGTAGAGAGCTCCCCGTAAGGGTAAGATGGAGAATCGGCTCTGCGGAGGGGGAGCTCACCACTAACCTAAAACTTAATATTTTAACCTTCGAACACCCCCTCAGATTAAAAATAGATGATAGGGACGTCAACGAGATAGTGGCAGTCTTCGGTGAAGACGTAGAAGAAATAGAAAAAACTGTCTGTCTCCATAGCGCCGTAGATTCCCCCGTAATCATCCCATCCAAACAGGAACTAACAAAGGACGGAAGGACAATAGCTGAGCTCGCAAAAACCGGTGGCGACGAAACCATCCAGGTGGGCAAAGAATGTATAATGTTCAATCTTTCCATCCACAGGCCCCCAGAGGATAAGATCAGGGGGTCAAGAAGCCCCTGCCTCAAAGATCTCCTCACCATCACCACCCACAACGCCGGACGCAGGGTCATCGCCCTCAGGAGGTGCCTCCTGGACGCCTATGTGGAGAGGTGTGTTGTCCAGGAGAAGAGGGCCAACATGCTGGTCCTCTCCATGAAGAAAGAAAAGGACTGTAGCATCCCCCTCACGGTGCAAGCCAACTGCAACGGAAGCGAAACCACAAAGGATCTAATGCCAGGGGCTTCAGTAACCCTGTGCACCGTGAAGGATACCACAGCCCCAGCCCAGATTCCTGTCACCTTCAAGGTGTCCACGTGACCGCCACAACCTTTAAATAGAGCTACGGCATAATACTAACGTGCGCCCCTGGCTCCTTCTGCTCCTGCTCTCACTTTCCCTGGCGGCCCCCTACATCCTCTCAGAGGGTAACGTGACAAAAAATTTTATCATAGAGCTCAGCACCTACGGGAAGCCCATAAGCAAGCACACTGCCCTCTCATGCACGTCTTCCGAAACAAAAAACCTGCCCCTCATCTCCGACGACGGCAAAGGGGAGTGCCACACAAGGTTCTGCGGCCCCTCAGAGCTCGTGGACTACATGGTGGAAAAAATAAAAGAAGCGATTGGCAGGGGGGAGGGCACCTACATCTACTTCTTCTTCAAGAAAAGATTTCCCCTAACGAACCACAAGCTCCTGGCCCTCCTTTCAGAAAGGAGCAACGAGCTGGGAAATGTAGACCTGGCGAACTCTAAGATAGAAAATTTTGATGCCAAAAGCTACGGCCTTTACAGGATGAATATAGTTATAAAGAGAGAAAGCATATTTTCTACCGCAAAAACCCTCCACATCACGGTAGAAAAAATAAATAAAGTCTTTGGAGACCTCCTTACCACACCCCTCCTTCTCCCTGTGGAGAAGGGCTCCTCCTTCCCCGAGGCAAAGCCCATCCTTGACACCACAAGCCTCTCCACATACGGAACCACCATTAAAAAACTGCTCTCCAAGGAAGGCCTCGACACCGCAAAGGGAGGCTTCACAAGGCTCATCTTCGAAAAGGGCGATACCACATGCAACGGCGCAAGGTTTCCCATAGCTATCCAGAAAGCTGGAAACGATGTCATAGTTATTTTAAACAACACTATCTTTGAGGGGTCGGGCGAAGAGATTGAGAAGAATTTGGGTGAAATGATAAAACTTGTTGTAGCCTTCTTCAAGGGCGACTACCAGGATCTCATCGTGCGAGTAGACGGAGATACTGTCTTCCTTGCAAAGGGGGGCGGCGCCCATGTGGGTGGCGCCAGGAAAAAACTACTCCTGCTTACACCGTGTGAAGGTTATTTAACATACTACGACGAGCTCCCAGGCCAATACAAGATTGAAAATAAACGTCTCTTGTGTGGAAAACTGGCTACCATCAATGTTAGCATTTTAGAAAGCCTTGGCGGAAACCCCACCCTAAAAATAGAGGTAAAGAGCGATTTCCGTGAGCTCAACGGCTGCACCCTCCAGGTCACCCTCCTAAACAAATTAGACAACAGCAAAATTATCAATGCCTATGATTTTTACCTTCCGGAGCTGAAGGCAAACGATATTGTGAAGAGTCTTGTGGAGGCGAAACGTGAGGGCGCCGTGCCCATAGAGCTCAAGAGGAGGGTGGAGGACAAGCTCAAAGGCTTAAAGGAGA
>CAYZKO010000083.1:0-2999 GCA_964479315.1 uncultured archaeon | reverse complement strand
GGCTTATAGGCCTCAAGAAAACACCGGACCTTGGAGAGGTGGCCCTCGGAGGAAGGGGCGTGGAGGAAAAATTTAAGTATGCTGCAGAAAAGCTTGGAAAGGAGATAAAAATAACCGAGGTGTTCAAGCCAGGGGAATACGTAGATGTGAAGGCTGTTACCAAGGGTAAGGGCTTCCAGGGACCTGTGAAGCGCTTCGGCATCTACGAGTTCGGCCACAAGAAGGAAAAAACGAAGAGGGGGGTGGGCTCCATAGGGCCCTGGCATCCACCGAAGGTTATGTGGACTGTGCCGAGGCCTGGGCAGATGGGCTTCCACACGAGGACAGAATTTAATAAATACGTCTTCATGGTGGGGAACGGCGAGGAGCAACCCATTACCCCCGCAGGGGGCTTCCTCCACTACGGAGAGGTGAGATCTGACTACATAGTCCTCAGGGGGAGTGTGCCCGGCCCCGCCAAGAGGATAGTGGGCCTAAGGAAGGCCATAAGGCCTCCAAGGAGGCGCATGGAGGTAGGAGAAATAAAGTACATATCCTTGGCGTCCAAGCAGGGTGTGTAAAATGAAGGTCCCCCTCTATTCCATTGAAGGCATCATAATAGGCGAGGTGGAGCTCCCTGAGGTGTTTGAGGAGCCCGTCCGCCCAGATCTCATAAAGAGGGCCGTGCTCTCCATCCAGTCTGCCCGGCGCCAGCCCTATGGTGCCATGGAGGGGGCAGGACGCCAGTACACTGCAGAGTACATTGGTAAAAGGAGGCTGCCCATCTGGAGGAGGACCATAAACATTGGCAGGGCACGCCTTCCCAGGACGAAGGATAGGGGAGAAATTATTTATGGAAGGGTGGCCAACGTGCCGCAGGCGGTGGGCGGCCCCAGGGCCCATCCCCCCAAGGTGGAGAAGGTTTGGCTACAGAAGATCAACAAAAAAGAAAAGAGGAAGGCCACGAGGAGCGCCATAGCCGCCACTGCCGTTAGGGAGCTTGTGGAGGCAAGGGGACACGTCATTGAGAAGGTAAAAAGTATCCCCCTTGTGGTTGAGGATCGCCTGGAGGAAATAACCTCCACTAAAAAGCTAAAGGAAGTCTTCGCTCACCTCGGCCTCTGGCCAGACGTGGAGAGGGCCAAGGAGAAGACCCGCAGGAGGGCGGGGAAAGGAAAAATGAGAGGAAGGGCCTACAAGACCCCAAAGAGCGTTCTCATCGTTGTGGGCAAGAATAGGGGGATATACAGGGCTGCAAGAAATTTGCCGGGCGTGGATGTGGTGGAGGTAAGGAACCTCAATGCTGAGGACCTGGCCCCCGGCGCCCACCCAGGCAGGCTCACCCTCTGGACGCTGTCGGCCATAAAATATTTGGGTGGTGGAGCATGAGCGTCCTCCTCTATCCCCTCATCTCAGAGAAGGCTGTCCAGCTCGTCAACACCCAGAACACCATAGTGTTCATCGTGGACCGCCGCGCCACCAAGAGCCAGATAAAGAGGGAGTTCGAGGAGCTCTACAACGTTAAGGTAAAGAAGGTTAACACCCTCATTACCCCCGATGGGAGGAAAAAGGCATATATAAAGCTTGCCAAGGAGTTTGATGCCACGGAGCTCGCCTCCAAGCTGGGTGTGATATAATGGGGAAGAGGATACGGGTGCAGCGCCTCGGAAGGGGAAGCCCCACCTTCAGGCGCCCCGACCACAGGAGGAAGGTGGCCAAGGTAGCCTATCCTCCCCACACCACGGAGAAAATAAAGGCCCAGGTTACAGACATCTTCCACGACGTGGGCAGGACATATCCTGTGGCGGAGATCACCACACCTGAGGGCAAAAAATATTATGTTCCTGCCGCTGAAGGCCTCGCCGTGGGCGACTGGATAGAAATAGGCCCAGGCTCAGAGATGGCAATAGGAAATATTGTTCCCCTTGGCTCCCTCCCAGAGGGAGCCCCAGTTTTCAACATAGAGGGCGTTCCAGGCGATGGAGGCAAATATGTAAGGAGCTCCGGCGCCTACGCCGTGGTGCAGACGGTTACGGAGGACAAAGTTTATGTTAAGCTCCCCTCTGGCAAGGTGAGGGCCTTTGATGCAGAGTGTTGGGCCACGGTGGGCAATGTGGCCGGCGGAGGAAGGAAAGAAAAGCCCTTCGTCAAGGCTGGCAAGAAATATCATGCCATGGCCGCCATGAACAAGTACTGGCCGAGGGTGAGGGGTGTGGCCATGAACGTGGTGGACCACCCCCACGGGGGCAAGGAGCACCATCCCCCTGGCCCCACCACCGTGGCAAGGAATACGCCCCCTGGCAGGAAGGTGGGCCACATTGCCGCCAGGAGAACGGGCAGGAGGAAGAGATGATGAGGGTCTTCACGTATAGGGGCGTTCCCCTGGAGAGGCTCGAGGCCATGGGCCTGGAGGAATTTGCAGAGATAGCCCCCTCCAGGATAAGGAGGTCCATAAAGAGGCTGCTCTCCGGCAAGAGGAACGAGCCGGAGGAGAGGAGGCTCCTTGAGAAGATAAGAAAAGCTAAGGAGGCAATAAAGGCTGGCAAAAAACAGCCAGAAATTAGAACTCACTGTAGGGACTTCCCAGTCATCCCCGAGATGATCGGCCTCACCATAAAGGTATATAACGGAAAAGAATATATTCCTGTCAAGATCACCCCCGACAAGCTCGGCCACTACCTTGGTGAGTTTGCGGAGACGAGGAAGCCCGTGAAGCATGGCGAGATGGGGCTTGGCGCTACCCGCTCCAAGGCAGCCCCCAAGAAGTGAGGTGATGCCATGAAGAAAAATTACACACAGCTGCCGGAGGGCCCCCACGCCAAGGCCATGCTGGTCAACGCCCCTATCTCCACCAAGTGGGCCAGGGAGGTGGCGGTGGCCATAAAGGGCATGAGCCTTGAGGGGGCCAAGAGGTATCTGGAGAGGGTGCTGCAGCACAAGGACTGGATACCCATAAGGAGGTATAATAAAAAAGTCGCCCACAGGAAGGGCTCCAAGGGGGTGAAGTCCGGCCGCTACCT
>CAYZKO010000082.1:0-3019 GCA_964479315.1 uncultured archaeon | reverse complement strand
AAGGAGAGGGGCCTGTTGAGGGAGAGGGGGCGCAGGTTGGAGTTCGATGAGGGGGTGTGGAGGAGGTTTGTGGGGAGGGTGGAGGAGCATTTGAGGGGACTGTATGGGGAAGGGGTGCCCCCTCAGCTGGAGAGGCTGAGGGAGGCGCTGAGGAGCGTGCATGGGAAGGAGCCCAGGGAGGCGGAGGGGACTGTGAGGGATGCGTTGGTGGAGCTTGCCGGGAAGGGAAGGTTCAGTGGTCCGTTGCGCGTGGCCCTGGCGGTGCTCCATGCGGGCGCCCCCAGGGATTATGATGAGGTGTTTCAGGAGGTGATAGAGTATTTTATGAGGCTGGAGAATGCTGGTGAGGGGGAGGAAATTGAAGTTGAGATAGAGGAGGCTATTCCCGTTGTGAGGAAGTTCAAAGATATTTTGGACAGGCTTGTTGAGCGCCTTGAGGAGGGGGACCGCTCCCCCCTGGAGAGGGCCCTTGAGGGCGACTGGGAGGGGATGCTGGAGGCGCTGAGGGTGAAGCCGAGCTACGAGCTGAGGCATTATACGGAGAAGGGCAGGCGGAAGTTGCTTGAAGAAATTAGGAGGGCTGTGGAGGAGGGCAAGAGCGGAACTTACGTCTCCCGGTGGCATGCCAAGAGGATAAGGGAGCTTGCGAGGAGGTAGCTACATCCTCTCTGGGGGCTTCATGCCAAGGAGGTGCTGCCCCCTCTCGAGGACATTTTTTACTGCCGCCGTGAGCCAGAGGCGGAAGGGCTCCCTCGGGTGGCCCACCACCCTCTCCCTTTCATAAAAGTTGTGGAAGGTGGAGGCGAGGGAGAGGAGGTGGCGGGCCAGCACGTGGGGTTGATATCTTTTCGAGACGGCCTCGATGACGAGGGGAAACCTTGCCACCGCCTTCACGAGCTCCCACTCCCTGTCGTCGGGGACAGCCGGCTCCATTTCTTTCTCTCCCTTCTCAAGGATGTGCTTTGCCCTGACGTAGGCGTATTGAACATACGGCCCCGTCTCGCCTGTGAACGAGACCACGTCCCTCCATCTAAATGTTATGTCCTTGTTGGGCTCGTACTTCAACATCCAAAATATTACCGCCGACACGCCTATCCTCTCTGCGTCGGAAGGGGTGTAGGTGCCCCTCTCCTTCATCTCCTCTGCAGCCCTTTCAACGGCCCTGTTGAGGACGTCCTCCAGGAAGAGGACCTGGCCCCTCCTTGTGGAGAGCCTCATGCCCTCCACGTGCACCATGCCGAAGGCCAGGTGGACGAGCTCTTTGTCGATTCCTAATTTTCTTGCAATGGAGAAGAGCTGTTTGAAGTGGAGGGACTGCTCAATGGCCACAACGTAGATGAGGGCGTCTGGGTCAAATTCTTTTACCCTCCAGAGGAGGGAGGCGAGGTCGCGGGAGAGGTAAATTGTTGTGCCGTCGCTCTTGAGGAGGACTGGGTGGTTGAGGCCCTCGTCTTCGAGGTCGGCCACTATTGCCCCCTTCTTCTGGCCTTCCTTGCCAATGACTGCGATACCCTTCTCCAAGAGCTCTTCAGCTATTTTTCTTGCCCCCTCCACGAAGGCGCTTTCGCCCGTTACGATATCAAATTCCACCCCAAGCCTGCTGTATATCTTCTCAAAGCCCTTGAGGGAGAGGTCCACGAACTCCCTCCAGAGCCTCCTGTTCTCCTCGTCGCCCTTTTCGAGCCTCTCAAATTCCCTCCTCGCCTCCTCCTCCAGGGACGGGTCCCTCTCCGCCTCCTCGTGGAACTTCACGTAGATCCTGAGGAGCTCCTTTATGGGGTCCTCCTGGAGCTTTTCCCTGTCCACCCACCTCTTGTATGCAGCGATGAGGGCGCCGAACTGCGTCCCCACATCTCCGAGGTAATTTATCCCGATGACATTGTTGCCCGTAAACTTTAAAATTCTCCTGAGGGCGTTACCTATTATTGTGCTCCTGAGGTGGCCCACGTGCATGGGCTTTGCCACGTTGGGGGAGGAGAAGTCAATGACTATTGTCCTCCCCTGGCTTCGTTTTCCGTAGTCCGGTGACAGGGCCTCTCTCCACAACTGCTTTACAAACTCCTCCCTGTCGAGGTAAATGTTTACGAAGCCGCCAATGGCTTCCGCCCTGTCCACGAGGGGGTGGTCTATGGAGGAGGCCAGGTCCTCTGCAAGCCTTTCTGGTGGAACTTTTCTTTCCCTTGCAAGCCCGAAGACGTTGAAGGAGACATCGCCCCTCCTTGGCTCGAAGTCTATCCTCTCTATGCCGAGTCCCCTGAGGTATGACGCCAGGGCCCTGAGGGGCACCCCCATAGCTTGGTGCAAGTCTTTTTATTTGTTGGTGCGCAGGAGGGACAGATTAGTACGGCGCCCATTCCAACCGGCGCGAAACGCAATTATTAACTTTACACCCCTCGCAGCCGCCGCTCCAGTTTGGCTTCCGGTGGTGGCCAACGGCTACACATTTTAAGGTTTAAACCGTCAATAGTGCTGTGGAGTGCGGAAGGCTCCGAAACCTCCTTGAAGAGCCCAGGCCAGACGACTTCCTCTGGTGGGCAGAGGTAGACGCGAGATTTGACGAGTTAGTCAGGTGCTTCCCCTGGGCAGACCTCCGCCTCTACAGGATAATTATTAACCACCCCAAAAACTTCACACAGTACTGGAACGTCGTTGAAAAGGTGGGTAGGAGCCCCACCCTGAGACACTCCCTCATCCCCTTCCTCCTCAAGAGGAGGCCCAACATCTTCACGGAGCACTTGCTCTCGCGCTGGTGGGATGACCTCTCCCTGCCGGAAAAATTTGTGGCAGTTGATAGGCATGGCGTCTGGAGGGGAGGGCCCCTTGCATGGGCCTTCCTTGTGGCAGAGAAGTCCCTGTCCGACGTCCCTGAAATGGCCCCCCTCCTCTGGGATAGGCTCTCCTGGAGGGAGCGGAAGCGCATCATAAAAAAGCGCCCTTCCCTTGTCTTCCTCCTCTACAGGGAGGAGGGGTGCCCCAGGCTCCTGGTGCTGTGGTACCTCGCCAAGCACAGGCCGGAGTT
>CAYZKO010000081.1:0-3036 GCA_964479315.1 uncultured archaeon | reverse complement strand
TGGCAGGGTAGCCACTGGAAGAGGATGGAAGATTTCATCAAAAGGGTAAAGAAAATTTTAGAGGAGTAACGGTTGTCTGGGCCCGGAGGGGAGGTTCCCCTTCCCCCGCGCCCGTGCAACGGTTCACCCTTTACCGGCCTTAGGGCCCCCTGCGCCATCCCGGCGGCAGGATGGCACAGGCCGTTGCCCCTTGGGCCGGTCCGCCCGGTGAACCTTCGGCCCTGCACGAGGGATAGGGTTACCCCCCGACCCCGAGGGGCCTGCGTTGCACGGAACCACGGAGGGGGAGCACCTCTTATCCGCCTACGCCCAGACTCCCTCCTCTCCGTGGCCACCTTTCTGGGCCTCGCAGTTACCTCCTCGGGGCCGCCCTCCCTTGGGGGCCATCCGGTTTGCCCCAACCAGCATTGGTGAAGAGGAGGAGGTTGTATTTAAGCTTTACGGTGCTCTGTAACCACCTCTCAGTGGTTCCTAGATAAGTATTTTTCCTTTATGTATCTGATAAAATACTTTGGGTTCAGCTCCTCGCCTGTGGCCATTATTATAATTTTTCTTGGTGGATAGATGGCCCCCCACTTATGTATTTTTTCCTTCAGCCACTCCCTTAGCCTGTCAAACTCCCGCCCCTCCACCACCTCCTCCATGTCCAAGGGGAGGGCATAGTAGAGCTGGGCGGCCAGGAGGTTGCCAATGGTGTACGTGGGGAAGTAGCCCACTGCCCCCAGGCTCCAGTGGATGTCCTGGAGCACCCCTAGGGCGTCGTTGGAAGGTGTTATACCAAGATACTTTTCCATCCTTTCGTTCCATGCCTGTGGTAGCTCTCTGACGTCCAAACTCCCCTCCAGGAGCTCCTTTTCTAACTCATATCGCACGGCGATATGGAAATTATATGTTACTTCGTCCGCCTCTATTCTTATGGGTGAGGGCCTCACGGTGTTGAAGTAAATATAAAGCTCCTGGGGCTCTACGGCGAAAAGATATTTACGAAGGAGCTCCGCCAGGAGAGATGCAAAGGGGAGCGAGCGCCCCACCATGTTCTCCCAGAACCTTGACTGCGACTCGTGGAGGCCCAGGGAGGCGCCCCTGCACACGGGTGTCTTGCGGAGGGAGGCGTCGCACTGGAAATCATAGAGGGCGTGGCCGAACTCGTGGATCGCCGCCATGATCGGCTCTTTGAAATTTTTATCCTGGTAGCGCACAGTTATCCTTACGTCGTGGAGTCCTATGGAGGTTGAGAAGGGGTGGGGAGAGGTGTCTATCCTCATATGTTTCCTGTCGAAGCCAAGGAGGTCCAGGAGCTCCCTAATGAGGGCCTCCAGGGATTCCTTGCTATATTTTTGTCTTTCGAGGGGATGGGTGGAGGGCCAGCGCCCCATGATGCGCTTGAGCATTCCCCTCAGGGGAGGAAGGAGGCTGTTAAAGATGCTATCAAGCTCTTTAATCCTCATGCCTTCCTCATAAAGATCCACGAGGGCGTCGTAGGGATGATCCTCATAACCCAGATGCTCGGCCATCTCCCTTAAAATTTCTATTATCTCTCTGAGGTCCTTCTCAAAGATGCCGAAGTCTGCCCTTGCCCTGGCCCTTCTCCACACCACAGGGGCCCTAGAGGTCACCTTTCTGAACCTCCTTAACACTTCTTCCGGTATGCTAAAATATTTTATCATCCTCCTGAGCACCCTCAGAATGCCCTTTTCCCTGTCATCCCTAGGGTTAAATTTATCTAAGTGCCTTCCCAGGGATAGGACGAGCTCCCTTTTCAAGGAGGAAAGGGAGGCCTCTGCTTCCCCCCTCTCCTCTGCAGCCCCCTCTGGCATATTAACTTCTGCATCCCATCCAAGTAAGGCCTCTGCATACTCAATAGCCCAAATCTTTTCATATTCTTTCAGAAGCTCCAAAACCTCACCCTTTCACGAGGTCCTCAATCTCCTTTATAACTTTTTCCACCACGTTCTCCTCGGCTGGTTTGGCCCGTTGGGAGAGGGCCTCTATGTTGGCGGCCACAGTTCTCTCAACGCTCTCCTGGAGGGGGAGTTTGGTCTTCTCAATAATTCTTGGGGGATTCCTAAGGGCTCCCCTTATGATAACTTCGTCCTCGTCGCGGGTGGCCACGAGTATGCCGACCTCCTGTCCGTTCTCCAGTATCGCATAAACTTCGTCCCCCAGGGGAGTGCTCCCGAGCCTCCTAGTGCTGTACGAGAAGCTTGCGCCCTCCTGGAGGATCTCATCAAGCGCTTCCCTGATATCAGCCTCTGGAAGCCTTCTGAACACCTCCACTTCCAGTGAGGAGAGGTTCCAAACAATTTTTCCATCCTCTACATTATATTCCGCCCTCACCCTCACCACATCCCCCTTGTCAAGGCCCAGCTTGTTTACAAACAGCTCAAATAAAATTCTATTTAGCTCTCCAGCCGCCCTCGCTATCTCACTTGTATCCATCTCACCAGCCTTTATTTTATCCCTAAGCTGGGCAAAGAGCGTCTTCCTGAGCTTTGTGGCATAGGCCCCCGCAATGATGTAGCCCGTGCTGAGCTTCATGGTGTTAGGTGTCCGCGATGTTCTTAAAAAACGTTTGGGGTAAGGTGGTGGCATGTGGCCCCTCCTCCTGGCGGCGCTTATCGTCCTCCTGGCGGTCTACGGATATAACAGAATTGTGGCCCTTGAGAGCAGGGTGGAAAGGGCGTGGGCAGATGTTGATGTCCAACTAAAAAGAATCGCAGAGCTGATACCCAACCTTATAAACGCCTTAAGGGCCTCAGCAGGCTTCGAAAAAAGCACTCTGGAGGCAATTGCCAACGCGCACACCCACCTCATGGAGGCCTCCGGCACACAGCGGGTGGAGGCAGCCTCTAAATTTATAGCCGCCGTTTACCCCATCGTCTACCAGGTGCCCCAGTATCCCCGCCTGCAGACAACGGAGGAATATTCAAAGCTCATGGATGAGCTAAGGTACTCCATGGACAAATTATCTTACGCTCGCCAGTTCTACAACCAGGCAGTTCAGGACTACAACGTTTTTGTTGCCCAGCTACCCTG
>CAYZKO010000080.1:0-3081 GCA_964479315.1 uncultured archaeon | reverse complement strand
TCTTGGGTGTGTCAGGAGGGGGGAAGAAGAGCTGGAGGGGCTCTATGGAAGGGTGGCAGCCTTCATAAGGGAAAGGGACGAAGAGGTGGTTGTCATTGGGGGGCCAAGGGTGATACTTGCCTCGCTCAAAAAGTTTTTAGAGGAAAGGGGGCTTGGGAAGAAGGTTTACTTCGTGGTGACGCCCCTGAGGGGGGAGAAGGGCCTGAGGGATGTGGCCACCAAGAGGGCGGCCCACATCATAAAGGATGGAAAGAGGGTGGTGGTGGAAGAAAAAATAAAGGAGTTTTTGATGCACCTGGCCAAGGGTGACGGCCTCGCCTCACTTCAGCCGGAGAGGGATGTGGGAGAGGGAAACGTTGCCGTTCTCCTTGTGCACGAGGAGTGGGTGGGGGAAAATAGGGAGGAGGCGGCGAGGCTCATGGAGGAGGCCTATGGCATGGGTGCAAAAATATATATCGTGCAGAAGGACTATGAAGGCGAGGCTATAGTTAGGAAGCTGGGAGGAAAAATAGCAATTAGACGCTATTCTCCCTGAACTGCTCTATGAAAGAGAGAGCGATCTTCCCCTTATTTGTTAGCACAAAGAACTTTTCGCCGGCCACCTCAATCTCCCTCACAACACCCAGGGCCACAAGGGCCTCAAGGGCTCCAAGGAGGTAGGGCTCTGGAAGGTTCGGAAATTTTGCTCTGATGGAAGAATATTTTCTACCAATGTTGAGGAACCTCAGGAGCTCCACCATGTATTTTGAGGAAGCTATATGCTTCATCCAGGGGCTCTCAAGAAACTGGGTCACGTCCTCCAGAACACCACCCCCACCATGTCCTTAAACGGCTGAAGGAAGGGGAAGAGGAAGTCGAAGTAGCGGGAGCCCGCCACCATCCTCCCCCTCAGGGTGGGGAGGACCACCAGCGTAAAGGGAAGGGTGTAGTGCTGGCCTGTGCGGAGGTCTTCCACCCTCAGCTTGAGGGGATAGCGGCCCGAGAGGTCAGAAAAAATAGGAATATTTATCTCAAGTGGTTCCAGCGCCTTAAGGGCGGCATAAACAGTTCCGCACCTTGGGCACACAACCCTTATATCCGTGGAGCCCAGGGAGGTGTTGAAGACCTGTAGCTTTATATTTCCTCGGCTGAACTCTTGAAGAAATATTATGGGCTGCGCATCCACATCAAGGGTGGAGCGCACCACATCAAATGTGAGCGTAAATACCTCTGTGGTCGAGTTCTTCTCAACATAAAATTTTATCCCCCCAGGCCCCATGTTTTGGGGAACGAAATAGATGTAATATCTGCCGGCGTCCTCTACAATTTTGGTTTCCGGATCGGTATGGATCTCAACTATTTTTTCAGGATAAGTTCCGTCAATTATTATTTTTAGCACATGCCCAAGACCCACCTTCCCCATGTAAATAATACTGCCGTCCTCTACAAGGGCAGACCTCGGATAAAAAATGTGAGTAGAGGCGAGGGCCTCACCCAGGAGCAAGAGCCATAAGAGCCCTCTCCACCTCATGGATGTCGCCCCTTATCTCGAGCCAGATGGGATGCGAGTCGTCGAAGGAGAGGCGGCCCACGGTGGCCACCTCCCTATCGATGGGCAGCACCACGCTGTCCCCCCGCCGCCTCTCCCTCAGGAGGGCCAGCGTCCTGGGGGCGATGCCCTCCCTGCCCACAATATCAAGGAAAGTGCTTAAAGAGGAGAGGCCCTCCCCCCTGCCCACAATATAATCCTTGGAGAGCGTGTACTGAAGTGTTGGGAAGATGTTTTTCATGGCTGCCAGAACCTTCTCGGGGTCCTCAGTCGGCCAGAGCTTTGCCACCACCTCAATCTTCATAATATCCCCCTCTCCCTATAATATTTGTTAACAAGGCTTGCCAGGGAGTTTCTGTCGAGCCCCCTCCTCAGGGCCTCCTCCAGGATCATCTTCCTCCTCTCCACCTCAGAAAAAACCTCATGTTTGGAGATGCCAAGGATGTCTGGGAGCTTGTCAAGGTAAGAGGAGGGGGTGCCCGTCCTCTGGAGGACGTCCCCCTCCGCCCTCCACTTAAATATTCTGTTAAGGCCCACGCCCCCCTCCACAGGCACCACCTCCGTTATCTCCACCACACGCCTCACAAGTTTTCCCCTATACCTAAACCTGTGTTGCACGATGATAAGATTTATGGCGTGGAGCATCTCCCTGGGGACGCCCATGGGAGGGGAGGAAAGCCTGCGGAGGGTGTCGGAGGAGGAGTTGGCATGGAGGGTGCCCAGGCCCGCGTGGCCCACGTTCATGGCGGCGAGGAGGGTGTAGGCCTCCCTCCCCCTCACCTCCCCCACCACAACCCTGTCGGGCCTCATGCGCAGGGCGTTGATGAGGAGCTCCTCTATTTCGAGGCCCGTGTTCTCCGAGGCGAGGGAGACGGAGTTGGGCTGGAGCACCTCCAGCTCTCTCGTGTCTTCTATTAAAATAATCCTTTCGCTGTTTGGAAGGAGATCAAGCAGGGCGTTCAAGGTGGTGGTCTTCCCAGACCCCGTGTTGCCAGAAATAATGATATTGTGGGGGAGGACGCCCATACCGTCTAATAGGAGCCAGATGTAGGCCGCCGCCTCGGGACTGAGCGTGCCCGAGCGCATGATGTCAACAAGGGTGAGCCTCTTCCTCCCAAATTTTCTTATGGTTATAGTCGGCTCCCTGGAGATGGGGGGCAAGACGATATTAATTCTGCTTCCGTCAGGGAGCCGGCCATCCATAAGCTTCTTATTTTTTCCAAGCCACCTCTCAATCCTTTTCACCACCTCCTTCAGGCGGGGGAGCTTCAGGTTTGTGGGCAGATGCCCGTAGTCCCTGTGGAAAACAAAAATATTATCCGAGCTGTTTACCTCTATCTCTTCAAGGGAGGGGTCTGCCATGAGGAATTCAAGGTCCGACAGGCCGAAGGCGTCAAAGACCGCCTTCATGGGTATGTAAGGATTTTTTATGTCGAAGAGGGAGAGGGTGGTGTGGAGCTTGTGGGCCATGGAGAGGAGCTCCGAGGGGGTGTAGAGGCGCTTGACAGGGAAAGAGCGCACATCCTCCCTAAGGAGGGAGGCAAGATCCTCAT
>CAYZKO010000079.1:0-3094 GCA_964479315.1 uncultured archaeon | reverse complement strand
TATCTTTGTTTCCTTCATGGGGGCCCCTGTCCTGGCCCTCTCCTCCATCTGGTCGCTATCAAGGCCCTCCACTCAGGCCCCATGTCCACCACAGGCTCGTCAAACACATATCCACAGTCAAGGCATACCCATTCGCCCTTCTTCCTATCATACTTTATTCTTGTGGAGCCACATTCGGGGCATACCTTTTTTTCCGTCATGCCTCCCACCCCGCCTGAAGTATTCTTTCCTTACCTCGCCCCTCAAAACAGCAAAGGGGGATGAAACAGGACCTATGATATCTAACACCACGCCCACCTTTCTCCCTTCTCTGTCGTAGAGGGCTTCTCCGATGGAGGGTATCTCTTCCGAAGAAATCCTGATGACCACTGTTTTTCCTACCACTGCGTGGAGGGTGCCAATTTTCTTCATGCTATCACTTGAGGAGTACGGCGTTTACCACACCCTCCTGGTTGGGACGGGAGGTGACCCTTGCTGGGCCGAGCTCCGTGTCGATGACGGCCCCCTTCGTTATGACGTTCATCCTCGTGAAGTGTCTGTTAGCTTTGTTTTCTTTAACAGCCTTTATCTTCACCTTCTTAACTTTTCCTGTTTGGGGGTCCGCCACGTTTGCGTAGAGGACCACACGGGCCCTAACTTTTATTATGTTGCTCCTTCCCTCCACCACCTTCCTCTTCTCCTCTCCAGCGCCGGGATCGTACACCGTTGGGACAAACTCCCTTCCCATCTCCCTCTTCCTTTTCATCCTGGCCCTCAGGGCGTGATTAATGCCGCCTGAGGGCTTCCTCCTACTCCTACCATGCCAAACACCCACGCTGTCACCCCCAACGCTTATAACTCTTACTCTATCTGGACAGTAACCTTTTTATATCTATGCCTGCCCCACCTACCTCAAAAATTCACACAGGTTCAGCAGTAAAATTCTGTGCCTCGGGCCTCCGTCCTCAGGGGGATATGCAAAGTAGGCTAATCTAAACCCTATACGAACAATGGCGGGATAGGGGGGTTTGTGGCCACCAATAGCCCGCAGACCGTCCGCCACCGCCACCACCTTTGGAGATCCTAGCACAGGGTTGCCTGTTGGGATCACAACGGCGAGAGGAGCCTCCAAGGGGAGGCTTTCAGGAAGTCCCTCTGTTAGAAGGTCTTTATTGAATTTTATTATGGCAGTTGTCCCCTCCCCCGCCACGGTGGTTATGTATTTAAGCCCAAGGAGGTTAGTGCCAAAGCCTATGATCGTTCCGTCCTCCTTCTTCCTGTCCCAGGGGTTTACCAGCCCTTCTTTATTTTCTTCGAGGTCTCTCCACGTGAGGTAGTCGTTGCCCTCCGTGCCCGCATCCCCCACCACCACAAGTTTTCCTCCCCCTGCAACAAAATCCCACAACATCTCGAGCTGGTGGGCGCTCATGTGCTTGGCCCTCTCAACGATGACCGCATCGTAGTTCTCCAGATTGGCTGGGCCCACCCTTGCCAGGGGCATGGCCCTCACATGGAGCCTGCACTGGGTTCGCAAATAATTGGCAAGCTGCTGAGGATGTCCCATACCCTCTTCTCCGTATAAAATAATTACGTTGGGATAAACCCTGCCGTATAGCGCTGTATTTATTGATCCATATATTTTGCACCAGTGGGGGAGGTAGGAGCAGTGGATGTAGCCAAATTTTGTGGCAAGGTAGAGGCCTACGATGAGGACGAGCAGGAGCAGGCCGAGGTTTATGTAGCTTCGCAGCTCCACATAGGTTTATAATCGATTCGCTTTAAAGTTGTAACCGATGGTGCGCCTAAGGAAGGTGAGGGCAGACTCGCCCATGACAACAATGGGCATACTCTCCTTTTCTGTGGACTCAGGGGCTCCAAAGATAAGTCCTCACCATGTGCTCGGCGCCGCCGTCGTCGTCGCCATAATAGAGCTTGTCCTAAACTTTTTCTTATAGGTGCCCTACCCCTGGAGCCCTTCATACCTCTTGAGGCCCTCCCTCCAAACGAAGAGGGAGAAGGCAAGCCAGAGGGGAAGGAGGAGGAGCAGGAGCGGGGAGCTCTGGCCGAGAATTATTTCGATGGGCACCACAATAGAGAGCATGCCTGGGATAACCACAGTGAAGAGGAAGCGGTAGTAGGGGTCCTTTACTGCGTGGACAGGCCACGTCTCTTGAACCAAAAAGATGTCAAAGAGTTCTCCGAAGGCTTCCCAGGAGATGGCACGCAGGAGCATTACAACTCCGTTGAGGAATATGAGGAAGGACATCACTGTGATGAGGGAAACCAAGAAAACAAAGGCAATCGCGGGGAGCGGATAGGAGGAAAAGTAAAGCAGTAAAAGGCCGGAAGTTAGATCGCCAAGCCCGGAGAACTTCATGTCAGATGTTGCCAGGTGGAGAAGAGGGCTTCCGGGGCGGAGGAAGATGTGGTCGACGTTCCCGAGGGCCACGTCCTCTATTTTTGTTACAAGGCCCATAAAAAGAAGGGAGATAACCCCGTAGACCGCAAAACTTGTCCCGAGGAAGAGGCAAGCCTCCCGGATGCCCCAGCCAGCAATGGCGCTCTTTGAGACGAGAGTCGCCCATACAAGGAGGAACATCATGTTACTTAGAAACATTCCAAGGCCCTCGGCAAGGGCTGCGGTGGGGAAGGAGAGAAAAGAAAGGACGTTCCTTCTCAGGCCTATGATGATTTCCTTCATCCTCCCCACACCTCCAAATGTCTCAAGAAGAGGTATCTGGTCAGAATGTAGATGGTTAACGCCACGATGAGGAATAGTAGGAGTGAGGGGGAGAGCATTCCTGTCATTGCAAATCTTATGGGGATGTAGATTGTGTAATAGCCTGGCAGGAGGTAGTAGACGTCGAAAGGAAATATGTCCTTTGGGACTATCATCACAAACATGTCGAGCTTTTGGAGTATCCAGCCCAGGGGCTTGATCCTCCCAAAGAAGGGCGTTAGGTGACCAAGGATGGAGTAAATGAGGAAGTTGGCGGTGTATGAAATTATTGAGGCGGTGAAGAGGCGTAGGGGATCCAGGAGGATGCCCATGGAAGCGAGAAGGCCCAGGACGATCACGACCCCTGGAGATAATATACGAGGCCCTCGCCCAACT
>CAYZKO010000078.1:0-3103 GCA_964479315.1 uncultured archaeon | reverse complement strand
CCTCCTCCCCACAACCCAACATTTCCCTTACCTTTTTCACTTCTTCCTCTGTTATCCCATAGGCTGGTAGCTCATCGCTGTGAAGGATCCCTCCAAGCCCCGCATGAACCTTAACGTAATCTGCCACCTCCGTCCCAAATCTTCTCCCAGGAACGAGTTCAAACCCCATGACACCCTTGCCCTTCGTCAGTCTCATACCATAAATCACTTCCCCCTTCTCCAACCCCTTCCTAATAAATTTAGCCTTCGTATCCCTAAAGGCGTCGTCCACAGGGCGGGGCTCCCCTATCTCCACCCTCTTTATTTTTTCCCTCAACCCAAGAAGCCTTAGCTGGCGCCTCACCTCGTATTCAACGTATTTGTCCATAAGCTCAAGGTTCTGCACACCTTTGATCTCCGTTCTGGCACCACCCCTGACAGAAATATTTATATCCTGACGGATGGTCCCCAAACCCCTCTTCACCCTCCCAGTAGCCCTCAAGAGCATCCCGATCCTCTCCGCCGCCTCTTTTACCTCAGAAGGTGTCCGCAGATCTGGAGCTGTAGTTATTTCAATAAGTGGAATGCCCAACCTGTCAAGACTGTATACAACATAATCTTTTCCTGTCTCAAGGGGCCTTGCAGCATCCTCTTCCAGGCACAACGTATCTATCCTCACATATTTATCTCTAACTTTTATCTTGCCGTCAACACCAAGCAACATGGTCCTCTGGAAGCCCGTGGTGTTTGATCCGTCTATTACAATTTTCCTCATCACCTGAACATATGGGAAAAATTTAATATCCATGTAAAGCCCCACCATGACAGCCACCTCAAGGGCCTGGGGATTGGGTGTATGGGGCGGCTCCTCATCTAACTCTACGAGGCACGTGTTCTTCGTGGCAACATAAATGAACTTTCTACCTTTAAAAAATTCTGTTAAGGCTGCTGGATCGTACTCTCCCGTCTCTGAGGGTACAGGCCTCAAAAATCTTTCAATCCTTGTCACCTCCTCCTCATTGAGCTCCGATGGACATGTGCAAAATAACTTTCTCGTATCGAGTTGCTGGTGCACCTCAAGACCAGCCCTCACTCCAACAAAATAATAATCTATCTCTCTTAAAAATCTCTCAACCTTAATCTTAAGATCCTCAAGGCTCCCATCATTTTCTATTATAACATCAGCCCTCTCCATTACCTCGTAAAGACCAAACTCCCTTTCCACCTTTTCCCTCTTTAACGAGCCAGGCCTCCTTTTTTCTCGTAGGTCTGGGGGCGCGTTCACCCCAACTACAACTATTTTTCCAACCCTTTCCAATTCCTCAACCTCCTCGGGTGAACGCGCCCCCACCACCACAACCCTCTCCCCCTCTAGACGCTCAGCTAAAAGTTTACCGAGTATCCCTCGCCCTCTTTCTTCCCTAATCTTTTTTCCAAACTCCGTAAGCTCGTCCCTTTGGGGCTTCTTTCCATACCTTTTTTCAAACTCCTGGGCCAGAGCGTCTGAGAAAGAAAATTTCCTCCACCCTATCATATCTGCCACAGTGTCTTTCCCTGCCCCAGGAGGTCCTGTAATTATTATAATCTCCATTCTACCACGCTCCTTTGTGTTATCTCGCCGGCAATGTTTCTAAGCATGATCTCCCTAAGCTTACGAATATTTCTAGTCTTTCCAGCGGCCCACACGAGTTTTGCAAAAGCCACCTCAGGAAGCATGTCCTCCAGAAAAACTGCCCCCGCTTCCACCATCCTTACTGCAGTGGAGTATACATGCGGATGCGTCCTACCGAAAAGTGTTTGGCTCGTTATGCCTATGAAGACTCCGCTCTCAACGGCCTGTTCAATCACGTCTATGAGGTCGTTTCTTATGTGGCCAAAGCCTGTCCCCTCTATGATTACACCGTCATGCTCCAAGAGGAAGCCCTCGAAAACCTTTCTTTTCATACCAGGATAAAACTTTAGGAGCCCAACGTTCTCATTAAGGCTATCATCGAGGGAAAGGTCTACTTTTTTGTTGAGGAAGTTTGTGTCTATCACCTCTAATTTCTTTTTAACCAGCTGTCCTCCCCGTAGCTCGACGTACACCCTTGCAACGGGCGGCCTCCCAACACTCCTAAATGTATCTCTTCTGCTAGTGTGAAACTTTCTCACCCGTGTGCCCAGGTGGATACAATTCCATCCATCACTCATGGTGCAGTGCATATTTATGAAGACCCCGGAGAGCCTTGAATGGCCTGCAGCATAAAGGGAAGAGACGAGGTTTATGGCGGCGTCGGAGGAGGGCCTGTCAGACGACCTCTGAGCCCCGGTAAAAATAACAGGTTTTGGTGTTGTGAGGGCAAAGGAAAGGTATGCGGCGGTATAGTGCATGGTATCAGTTCCGTGGGTGATCACGACGCCCTCCGTCTCCCTCAGCAGTCCATAGACCCCCCTTGCAATCTCCCTCCACAAAGAGGGCACCATATCCTCTGAAAAGATATTTGTTAGCTGACGAAGTTTTAGCCTGGCCACTTCCCTTATCTCTGGAAAGCTGTTTACAAAGTCTTCAACCGTAAATTCAGCCCTTACAGCCCCAGTCAGATAATCCACACGGGCTGCTATAGTTCCTCCCGTGGCGGCAAGCCCCACGGTGGGAACATCCTCCCTAAACTCAGGCAAAAATTCATACTTCGGCTTTCCCACATGTCTTTTTCCAAGAATTTCTTTAATCCTGTATTCTCCCCTTCTAAGGCCAACGTTGTATCCATTCTTTAGTTTAAAAACATCAAATCCTCCATCAGTTTTTATAAAAACAGCTTCAAGCTCTACACCATCCCATTCCAGTGTTACCTTCGTCCCCGGCTCCACGTGTTATACCCACCCCCGTTGGGTTTTTATTACAATGGTTGGGGCCTATAAGATTTAAAAAGAGTTTAAAGAGTTTAAACATCAATAGCTTTACATTAAGTGACATTAAGGTGGTTAAAGTGGTCGAAAAACTTGAACCTCGAAAGATTAGAGAAGCAATAAGAGTATTAGAAAAGAAAGTAAAACCTCCTGATGATATGCTTTTTAAAATTGTAGTGAGCGCTCGTAGAAGAGTCAAAGATGAAGAGCTGGGTAAAAAATTTATAGAATTAGGCAT
>CAYZKO010000077.1:0-3144 GCA_964479315.1 uncultured archaeon | reverse complement strand
TAATATTTCTTCTGCATAGATTTTGGGTATGCCGGCCCTTACGAGCTCCCTCAGGCCCCCAGAGGGGATGGAGGTGGCCAATGGAGGGGAGGGGGGAGGTTTATACATAACACCCCTCCTCAGCTCCCTATGTTTCCATTTTCCACCCTCCAACACCCCCACAATAACATTTTTATCATCAACCAGCACCACATTCCCCCCTCTAAACATTTCAAAAATTATAGAACCTTTCTCAAATTTCAACTCCACCACCCTATCCATGTTTATCTGCCTCACCTCCACAAGCCTTGATCCCTCGAGTAGGGAGCGCGCCATAAGGGAGAGGGGATCTGGCTCTAGGGAAGGGATGGAATAGGAGGTGGGGTAGAGCCTATCTCCAAGAAAAATAATATCTACTCCCCTCAGCTTTATTTTATAGCCCCTATGAAGCCTTGACATCTTCTGGAAGGCCCTCCCCACAAACCTGCTTAGCTCCACCACCAGGGCCCTATGGTCGAAGGCCGTGAGCTCCCTCATACCACTAAAAGGATAACGGAGGAGAATAAAAGCGTGGGGTGGATAACAGAACTTCTCAAGAGGGAGAGGATTAGAAAATATATCGAGCGTTTGGGGGGTGAGTATGGGCCCAAGGTCCTTGAAATTATGGATAGTGCGGGAGGGTCTGTAACCGACGAGTATGTGGCGGAGTTCTTGGGTGTAAAAGTTACCATCGTGAGGACGGTCTTCAACAGGTTCCACTTCTGGGGGCTCGTGGACTATAAAAAAGAGAGGGATCCGGATACGGGATGGTATACCTTTAGGTGGTTCATAAGGGTGGGGAGGATAAGGGATGCCATAATGAAGGAGGTTGAGGCGGACGAGAAGGAAGTAATAAAAAAGATGGAGGAGCTAAGCAACTATATGTTTTTTGAGTGCCCAAAGGGTCATGAAAGGGTGGTGTTCGAGGTGGCAGCAGAGCTCAACTTCACATGTCCGGTATGCGGCGCCGTGCTCAAGCCCGTGGACACGGAGAAAGAGATGGAGAGGCTTAGGAAGGAGCTGAACGACATTGCAAACATAAAGGCCACCCTCAGGTCGTTATGAAGACTGTTATGGAGCCTTGCTCTTTTCTTGTGCCGCAGTTTATGTCAAGGTGGAGCTCCCTGTAGCTCCCGGGCCTAAAGTCCCCCTTCAAGCTATACACACCCAGCCCGTTGAGGTCGAGGGGGACGCCGTTGATGATGCAGTGGAGGTGGTGGGGGGAGTATAAATATATTCTTAGGGTGGAGCCCTCCACCTCCCATCCCACAGGCCTAACAAAATAGAAGCCTTTTGCGTGCTCTGAAGGGGAGAGCCTGAGATAGAGTAGAAAAAGTGTGAGGAGGATCAGGCCCCCCACCACCGTCCTCTTATTGGGATATATAGTCTGCCAGGGCGCCAGCAACAGCCACTCCCCCCAGGAGGAGTGAGAGTATGGCGTAGTGGGTGGGGTAGTTGTGGGTGGAGAGGTAGGTGTAGAGGAAGGGTGTGATGGTGAGGAGGAAGAGGCCCACAAGGAAGAGGGAGTTGGTGGCCTCAAGCTCTTTGTTCTTCTTTTTTATTTCCCTGTATACCTCAAAGGCCTTGAAGAACTGGGTTAGTGGCCTGCCGGTAAGTTTGTAGAGCGAAAGGGCCAAGGCAAACTGAAGAATTGACCAGAGGAGGTAAAGCGTTCTTGTAAAAAATCCGTAGTGCATGTGGAAGGTGAGATGGAAGAGGAGGAGGCTGAAGATGGCCGATACGAAGAGCACGAGAGAGGCGGAGAGGAGGCGCTCCATGCTATTAAAAACGCTGATTTTATTAAAAGGTTGTGGGAGTGAGTTGTAGCTAAGGTGGTTACAAACCTTTATTAGCCACCTCCCCCTCTTACCCCACGATGAGGGCCAGCTCCCCAAACGTATGGCGGAATTATCACCTGGGGGAGCTGGCAGTATACATATCTTCTACCAAGTTCATGTAACTTCCGGGGATGATGCCCTGGTAGGAAGGGCGGACCCGGAAGGGGAGGGGCGGAGGTTGTGTAAAACCTCCGTTGGGCAGGTAAGGGAAAAGGTAGTAGGGGGTGCGCACGGACGGGTCAGCCCACTTCTAATATGGAACAAACTCCTATTTAAACCTTCGGCAGTTAACGATGTAACGGGGAAGTCCATGAGGGGCGTCTCCAACGTCATTGCCACCTCCACCCTCATCCTCATAGCCCTTGCCATAACCGTCATGATTCTTCCGTGGGCCTGGAATGCCATGTCAAGCATTGCAAATTCCGCCATGCAGTCTGCAGCCCTTAAAGAATATCTTATCAAGACCTACATTGAGTTTGTGCCTCCCCCAGCCATAAATCCTTATGGCGTGGAGCAACAACTCCTCATCTACAACAAGGGGAAGACGGTGCTAAGGGACGTGATTGTGAAGATGATGGACGACCGCTATCGCCTCACGGACCTTACCTTTAAGGTGCTGAGATCGGACGGCAACGTCACCGACTGGATCGTTAGGGTAGACAAGTTTTGGCCTGGCGACCTCATAATTGCAAGGGTTCCTGCAAGGCCGGACTACATAGGATATAAGTTTATACTGCAGTCCAAGGAGTACGCTGAGGTGTTCACGGTGGGTGAGTAGATGGAAAATATTGTGGTGTTTGTGATAACGTTTGCGGCCATGCTCCTGCTCTTCCATGCCTCTGTGCAGACCTCCGTGACGTCCATCTATAGTGTTGTGAGCGCCTTGAAGGAGGACACCAAGGTGCCTGTCTTGGACATAGAAGAAAACGGGACGCTCTTAAGGGTCACGAACGTGGGCCCCTACGACGCCTTCAACGTAAGGCTTTACTGTTGGGATGTAAATAACCCTGTGGGGAGGGGTTATGTGGTGAGGGGGGAAATGAATGCCCTCATGCCCCCCTCCATCCCCGTCCTCACCTATCTGCCCAACTACAGGGAGGTAAATTATGACCTATCAAGGGTGGGCTTCACACCTGGAGAGATAAATGAGGGAAGGGTTATGTGCGCGCTTCTTGCTTACCATTACATTAAAACATTTGTTGTGCGCGGCTGAGGTGGTGATAGAGCTGGCGAAGTGGGGGGTGTGCCCTTAGCTCCCTTGCCCACGTTGTGTTGAAGAATTCTTTGT
>CAYZKO010000076.1:0-3154 GCA_964479315.1 uncultured archaeon | reverse complement strand
GGAGGAGGGTGTTCTTGTGCTGAAAAATCTTATTGTTCCATATAAAGAGGGAAACGGCCTCCTTGTCGTTTAAAACAAGTTTTATGTGGTAACCTCGCTCGCCCCCATGGTGCACAACCCTCATATATCCCTCTGAGTTTAAACTTTCAAGATCCACAAGCTGGAGGTCGAGGGGCTGATCGGTTTCGCCGGAGAGCTTGGGCTTGTAAGGAATGGTGGGGTAGCTCACACCTGTATAAGCCCCCTTTCTCCTAAAAACCTTACGAGCTCATCCCCCACTTTACCAAAATACTTGTACGGCTCCACGTTGCCTCCGAGTAGGGGCCAGAGGATGGAGTCTATATGAAGTGGGGGGACTCCGGATTTTCGCGCTAACTCCGTCCAGAAAGCCCTACTCTTCGAAATCTTCCTTATCCTTGCGTCAAGGGGAATACTTATCTCCATGGGATAGGGCCGGAAGCCTTCATATAGTCTCATGGCGTAACCAAGCATCTTTACTGCAAACACCACGGTCTTTGCGTCTTTTTGGGTGTTCAAGTGGCGGGCGAGCTCGTCCCGGAAGCTGACCATATCTTTGTATGCCTTGAAGGAGTCAAAGGTCTCGAGAAACGCTTCAATTCTTCTAAGTCTTGCAATCTTTTGAGGTAGGAGCCTCCTGTTTGTCCTGCATGTGGAAAGAAATTCTGTGAAGGTGTGGACGAGGGGACCCCTGTGCTTGGCAAAGAAACGGGCGAACTCCCACCACCAGTCCTCCCCTCTCCCTGTTAGCTGGTAAGAGATGAGGGCGTTGGCCACCACAAGCTTTGGAAACTCCTCCTCATCTACATTTTCAGACAAAAACTTTATTGCCTTGAACTGTTCGTCAATATTTTCTTCTATCCAGCGGGCTCCCTCTATGCCAATCCCCTTGATGATGAGGGCAAGATCCATGGAGGAAGGAAAAAGGGTAGGGTTAAAGGGGTTTTTGTGCGGCTACACCATGTACTGCAGGTCCACCGGTAGTCTATATTTTTTCCCGGTGAGCTCCTCTACGGGGGCCTCAAGCTCCCTTACTATTTCCATAACCCCCTGGAAGAGGTCGGCTGCATCTGTAAATGAAATTTCCTTCTCCCTATGGCCCTCACCTGGAACATAGTACTTAACCTTTGTCCTGCCCCTTTCTATGTCCCTCTCTCCTATGAAGATCTGCACGGACGGTCTAAGGGTCGTCTCGAGCTTTCTTACCTTCCTTCCCAGGCTTGTTCTGTCTGCCGCTACAACCACAGCCCTGAGCTCCTCCCCCAGCAATAAGTTTCTAAGTGTAAGGGCGATGCTGTCTATACCCTTGTCGATCTCTGTGCCTGTTCTAATGGCGTAAATAACTATCTGGAGGGGGTTGAGGACAAAGGGGAGCCTTCCCTTTGTGAAGTCAAGGTAGACCCCTAAGAATCTCTCAATGGCCCCCAGGTAGGCCCTATGGATCATGTAGAGGTCGTCGGCGGCCCCCACGTTCCTGGCAAGCTCCACGAGTTTGAAGCGGCGCGGGAGGTTAAAGTCAAATTGAATGGTACCTATCTGCCACTCCTTGGGGCCGAGCATTACAACTACGTCAAGTTTTGGACCGTAGAAGGCGGCCTCACCCCTTTCCTCCCTATAGTTTATGTCTTCCTCGCCTTTTATGTCCTCTGCCACAGCCCGCAGGGCATCCTCCGCATTCGCCCACTCCTCTTCTGTTCCTATGAAGTCGGTGCCAATTTTATCGGGATCGCCCATGGAGAGCCTGAGGTAGATGTTTTCCTCATTGAAGGCGAGGTTGAACACCTTTTTGTAAATTTCTCTCATCTCTTTGAAGACGGTTAATATTACGTCTTTGAGGTATTCGGGGGGTGTAAATATGTGTGCATCGTCCTGTGTAAATCCCCTTGGGCGAAGGAGCGCGTGTATGGATCCACTGAGTTCGTAGCGGTAGACAACCCCCGGCTCAAATATTTTGAATGGTAGGGGAATGTTCCTGAAACGCTGGAGGGCGTTGGCGAAGATAAGGACGTGGAAGGGGCAGTTCATGGGCTTTATGAAGTACTCTTGGCCGTCGGCTTCGAAGAAGAACATGTCGTCCTTGTAAAAATAGTAGTGGCCGGAGACCTTGGAGAGTTCGGCGGAGGCCACGTGGGGCGTCATCACTGGCTTGTAGCCCCGCTGGACGTGGAAGTCAAGGAGGAGTTGGTAGACGATCCAGCGGTAGATGCCTCCTCCCACCGAAAAGAGGGGTATGCCAGCCCCCAGGAGGTTGCCAAAGGTTTTTTCAAGGACAGAATAGCGCTGTTCAGGGGAAACAAGCAAATCGAGTTCTACCGCATATTCTATGGGGTCCTTATTGGCGGGTTTGTCCATCCCTCCTCATGGCTTTCACCCACCTTAGTTGGGGCACAACGTATTTAAACACTATGGGGATTCCAAAGCCCATAAAAACGTTTGGGTGAAAGTTAGGTTTGGGCTCCGGTGGTGTAGCCCGGCCAAGCATGCGGGCCTCTCGAGCCCGTGACCCGGGTTCAAATCCCGGCCGGAGCACTCCCTCACTTTTTTATTGGTTACTGTGCATGAGTATAGTATGGCACGGTTTGTAGGAAGGATAGTGAGGGGTGCCAAGGGGCTGTCAAGCCGTTTCAGAAAATTTGTGTACAGGCTTCGTGGAAGGAGGGATGTTGAGCGCTACCTTGATGTGTGGAATATTGTGGCTGAGCTGGCCGGTAGGCGTACAGAGCATCCCTACAAAGTGACGAGGGATGTGATAAATATCGTTAGGGGCCATAAAAATTTTGAAGGAATGGTTGAGGAACTGGAGAATAAGGTAAATGTTTTAAAGGAAAGGGAGGGTAAGGTGTTGGAAGCTATAAGGGTCCATGCTAAGGGTGTAGAGAAGCCCACCCTTTATGATATTTATTGGCTGTGGACAAGGGGAGGGCTGCAGAGAAATGTTATGGAGGTGTTTGGTGAAAAAAAGATAAGGGAGATGGTAAAGTTATTCGCGGAGGCAGTAGATCATATAAATAGTATTGAGACCAGCAGGAGGGGTTTGTTTGAGTTAGTAAGGAGCGTGGATCGTAGTGTGCTGCCAGATACCCATATAGTTAAGGAAATTGGGTGCCAGGGGGATTGTGAGAAAATGGATAGGGAG
>CAYZKO010000075.1:0-3210 GCA_964479315.1 uncultured archaeon | reverse complement strand
TCTCATTTCATCCACAAACTCCTCAAACTCTTTTGTTACGTGTGAACGGCTGCCGATTATGGTGATTCGTGATTTGTGGCTGGTAGAGGGCAAGCCCTTACCGATGACCGGTAGTCTGGTTGAGTCCTTGAGGATATCTGACAACAAATCTTTAATCACTTCTTCATTCTTTTCCTCCCTGAACTCCAAAACTCCCACTTTTTCACTTCCTTTCAATTTATATGCCCCAAGCCCTTCTGATGCAAAATAGAAGGTATCTTTCACCGGTATATATATCACCCCGAGAACAGGCCTGTCTTTATGTATCAGCGCAATATTTACGGTAAATTCGCCGTTTCTCTTTATGAATTCCTTTGTTCCGTCAAGGGGGTCAACAAGCCAGTAGTAATCCCTGGTTCTCCTCTCCTTATAAGGTATATCCTTACCTTCTTCACTGAGAACCGGAAGCTGTTCAGACGGAAGGGTGTTTAAATAGTCACATATAATCTCATGTGAACGTCTGTCTGCCAAGGTTAATGGTGAGCCATCATCTTTGTGTTCCACGCCGAAGTCACGGTCATAAATCTCTAAAATTGCATCTCCTGCCACTTTTGCAGCCAATAAAGAAACAATGATATTTACTGTATATTCGTGGCTATTCATAGTTATTTACTATCTGCTGTAGTGCATTTCCAACAAAAAAAGGCCCTCACGTATCAGGGCCTTTTTTTGTTTTTTATATACTAAACAGTAAATCTCTTTCGATTACCATTTATGTTGTGAGAATCTTCAATGCCCTCAGTCTGCTTGGATGTTTCAGCTTTCTCAGGGCCTTTGCCTCAATCTGTCTGACCCTCTCTCTTGTAATGGAAAGGTGTCTGCCGACTTCCTCAAGGGTATGGTCCCTGTCAACCCCTATACCAAACCTCATGCGAATCACCTTTGCCTCCTTGGGCGAAAGTGTGCTTAATACCCTCTGAATATACTCCGACATCTCAGACCTTTCCGCATCTGAAAATGGGGAAGGGCTGTTTTTATCTCCAATAAAGTCTTCAAGCTCTGTATCCTCATCTCCTACCGGAGTCTGAAGTGCAATAGGGTCCTGAATTGCCCTGAAAACCTCCTCAACCTTTCTTGAAGGCACTTCGAGTTTCCTTGCAATCTCTTCATTCGTAGGCTCCCTGCCCAGCACCTGTGTGAGTTCCCTGGACGCCTTTGTCACCCTGTTGTAGAACTCCATCATATGAACGGGAACGCGTATAGTCTTTGTCTGGTCAATCAATGCCCTTGTAATGGCCTGCCTTATCCACCAGGTCGCGTATGTGCTGAACTTAAAGCCCTTCTCATACTTGAACTTATCGACAGCCTTCATCAGACCAATATTGCCCTCCTGAATCAGGTCAAGAAGGGGAAGCCCTCTGCCAACATAATTCTTGGCTATGTTAACAACGAGTCTGAGGTTTCGGGTAATCAATTCATTCTTTGCCGATGTCACAAGCTCCTGAGCCTTGTCCATTCTTTCCCTCAGTTTCCTGAATGTATCCATCTTTACACCAATCTCGGTCTCGATTCTCTTATATTCTCCTGAGACTTCTTTATAAAGGGGCTCCAATTTGGAGGTATTGACCCCTCTTTTCTTTTTCTCTGCAATCTTTGTCTTAAGTCCTTTTATGCCGCCATACCTCTTAACCTTCCGGTCGAGCTCATCTATGTATCTGTTTACTTCCTCCAGATGTTCAATAGTCAAACGCAATACTTCTTCTGCCCGCTCTTCCTCGGTCATCGTCTCATCTTCGCCATCCAGGCTGGCGTCAAACTTTTTGTAAATAGGAAGTTCGATTACTATACTCTTTATAATGTTCCTGCCCTGCTCAAGGTTTTTTGCCAGACCTGTCTCTTCATCCTTTGTCAGGATTGATATATCCCCCATTGAATGAAAATATGCCTGAACGAGGTCCTCTGTTTTTTCGTACTCTTCTACCTCTTCTACCTCTTCAGGCTCCTGAAAATGTTCCTCAATCACCTTGACTCCCATGTCCTGGAGCAGATCCATAAGGTCCTCGAGTTCATCCGGAGAGAAATATTCAGAAGGCAGGGCTTCATTTATCTCATCATAGGTCAGAACTCCTCTTCTCTTTCCTATATTTATTATCTCTTCAAATATATCTCTTTCTCTCATTGTCTTACCATCCTTTATACAAACTATACAAAAAAATAAAAAGGAATATTCTCCTTTTAATATTGTAGCCTATTTTCCTGTCTTTGACAACAGGAGGGTACTGGGAAAGGAAGGAGAGTAGGACAAGCCGCACGGTCTATTAGTACTGGTAAGCTGAACGGGTTACTCCGCTTACACCTCCAGCCTATCAACCTGGTGGTCTTCCAGGGACCTACAGGTGTTCCGATTTACATCGAAACACAGGGAGACCTTATCTTGGGGTGGGCTTCCCGCTTAGATGCCTTCAGCGGTTATCCACTCCGGACATAGCTACCCGGCATTGCTCCTGGCGGAACAACCGGAACACCAGAGGTCCGTCCATCCCGGTCCTCTCGTACTAAGGACAGCTCCCCGCAAGTCTCCTACGCCTACAGCAGATAGGGACCGAACTGTCTCACGACGTTCTGAACCCAGCTCACGTACCGCTTTAATGGGCGAACAGCCCAACCCTTGGGACCTACTTCAGCCCCAGGATGCGATGAGCCGACATCGAGGTGCCAAACTCCGCCGTCGATATGAACTCTTGGGCGGAATCAGCCTGTTATCCCCGGCGTACCTTTTATCCGTTGAGCGATGGCCCTTCCACACAGTGCCACCGGATCACTAAGCCCTACTTTCGTACCTGCTCGGCTTGTAGGCCTCACAGTCAAGCCACCTTATGCCTTTGCACTCAACGGCTGGTTTCCGTCCAGCCTGAGGTGACCTTTGGACGCCTCCGTTACTCTTTAGGAGGCGACCGCCCCAGTCAAACTGCCTGCCAGACACTGTCTCCCGCCAGGATAACTGGTCGGGATTAGAGCCCCGGTGTAACAAGGGTGGTATTTCAAGGTTGGCTCCATCCCGACTGGCGTCGGAACTTCTTAGCCTCCCACCTATCCTACACATGTTACACCAAAACTCAATGCCAAGCTGCAGTAAAGGTGCACGGGGTCTTTCCGTCTTGCTGCAGGTAACCGGCGTCTTCACCGGTATTCTTAAGTTCGCCGAGCCCCTCGCCGAGACAGTGCCCAAAT
>CAYZKO010000074.1:0-3257 GCA_964479315.1 uncultured archaeon | reverse complement strand
GGGGGACCGTAGAGCAGGACGCCCTTGGGGGGCTCTATGCCGAGGCGCCTGAAAAGCTCTGGGTGCTTCAGGGGGAGCTCTATCATCTCCCTAACTTTTTGGATCTGCTCTGAGAGGCCGCCAATGTCCTCATAGGAGATGGAGGCGGCTACATCCCCCGTAACAACCATCTCCCTTATGAAGATCTTTGTGTCGCGTGTGAGGCGGACGATGCCGGAGGGGGTTGTGGAGACCACAACGTATAGATTTTTTCTGAAGATGGGGATGATTACCTTGTCCCCTTTCACAAAGGGTCTGCCGGACAAGATTTTTGAGATGTAGTGCTCGTAGCCCTTGAGGAGGGCGGCGTCTTCAGAGGCGGGTGCAAGGACTATCTGCTTCGCCGGCTTCCAGCTCGCCTTCCTCACGGTAACCTCGTCGCCGATGGAGACCCCTGCGTTCTCCTGGGTTATCCTGTCCATCCTTATAATGTTTTGGCCGATGTCGGAGGTGGGGGCCGGCCAGGCAATGGCGGCAGTCTTCCTCTTTCCCTCCACCTCCACGATGTCGCCGTAAACAATACCGAGGGCCCGCTTGGTATGGAGATCTATGGCAACGATGCCCCTGTTGACATGGGAGGGCAGGGCAGGGGCCACCTTCAGCCTCGCTTCGTCCACACCAAGAGAGGAGAGGAGAGAATTATAAAGGGATAGGGGGACATAGCCACCGTGGAAGCCCTTTTCGTGAACCTCTGCCCCAGCTGTGGCGGGGAGATAGATGACGAGAGGCTCGAGAAGAAATTACCCTGTAGGAAGTGTCTGCCAAAGGAGGTAAGCGGCACGTTTAAAGAAATTGTTCTTGAGGTTGGTAGGACGCTGAAGGAAAAGGGATCCTATAAGGAAATTTATAGGATTATTAAGGGCCTTGAAGATTTCGAGGCCTTCTTTGAGGAGAGGACGGGCTTCAAGCTCTGGAGCGCCCAGAGGATGTGGGCCAAGAGGCTGCTCCTGGGGAGGTCCTTCTCCATAGTGGCGCCAACAGGGGTGGGCAAGTCGCTTTTTGGTTTGATGTGGGCTCTATACCTTTCAAAGCAAGGGAAAAAATCATATATCATCCTTCCTACGTCCACCCTCGTCCAACAGACGCTGGAGAGGGCAGGGGACACTTCCGTCATAGGCTACCACTCGGGTATGGCGAAGAAGGAGAGGGAGGAGTTTGAAAGGAGGCTTGCAGAGGGGGACTTTGGGGTCCTTGTCACCACGTCGCAATTTTTGGCAAGGAAGTTCAGCCTCCTCGAGGGAAAAATTTTTGACTTCATCTTCGTGGACGATGTGGATGCCTTCCTGCGCGCCTCCAGGAACATAGAGCGCGTGTTAAAGCTCCTGGGCTTTGGGGAGGAGGATATAGGGGCTGCCATGGAGCTTGTGGTGGAAAGAATAAGGCTGGCAAGAGGAAGGGGAGACCCGGAGAGGGTGAGGGAGCTGGAGGAGAGGATAAAAAAGATAGAAAGGAAGGGGCAGATGGTGGTGGCCTCCGCCACGGGAAGGGCAAGGGGACTCCGCGTACGCCTCTTCAGGGAGCTCCTGGACTTTGAGATAGGGAGCACAAGGGCCAACCTCAGGAATGTGGTTAACGTGTTCACGGGGAAGGACGTGGTGGATGTGGTGCGCCTCCTGGGAGGGGGCGGCATCGTCCTGGTGGTGCCCCAGGCCGCCCGCGTGGAGGAGGTGGTGGAAAAATTAAAGGGCGCGGGCATAAGGGTGGAGGCGGCCAGTGGCGAGCACGCCGTAAAGGCATTGGAGGACTTCAAGGAGGGGAAGGTGGACGTGCTTGTGGGGTCGGCGGTGTACTATGGAACGCTGGTGAGGGGCATCGATCTGCCCGAAAGGGTGAGGTACGTGGTTTTTGTGGGGGTGCCGAGGTTCAGGTTTGGCCTCGATCTGGAGGGCATAAGCCCAGGTAGGCTCGCCTTCCTCCTCGACATACTCCACGACATCACGGGGGAGGGGGAGCTCCGCAGGCTCGCCAATGCCCTGAGGCGCTACGGCAGGCAGGAAGATATAGAAAGGGGTAAAGAGCTGGTTAGGGAGAGGTTAACAAGGTCCGACATAATCGAAAAGCTGAAGAACCACCCTGACATAATTTTAGAAGAGGATGAGGGCCTTAAAATAATAATTCCAGACTACAAGACCTACATACAGGTCTCGGGAAGGTGTTCAAGGATGTACGCCGGTGGCGTCACAAAGGGGGTCTCGGTGGTAATTGTGGACCACAAGAGGGCCTTTGACATGCTCCGAAGGATAATTTTCAACCTCTATAACGAGGAGTTCCTTGAGTGGGGGGATGTGGAGTGGGAAAAAATTATGAAGGAGGTTGATGAGGATAGGAGGAGGGTGTCAAGGGGTAGGGAGTGGGAGGATCCAGTAAAGTCGGTGCTCTTCGTTGTGGAGTCCCCCAACAAGGCCAGGACAATAGCCAGGTTCTTTGGCAGGCCCTCTGTCATGAGGTTTGGGAGGTTGAGGAGCTACGAGGTGGCCCTTGGGAAATACATTCTCAACGTGGTGGCCACGGGGGGCCACATGTTTGATCTTGTAGTAGATAGGGGCTTCCACGGGGTGGAGGTGGGAGAAAAAATAATTCCCGTCTACACAACGATAAAGGTGTGTAAAAGGTGCGGCACCCAAACCACTGCAGACGTCTGTCCCAGGTGCGGGAGCAGGGAGCTCGAGGACGCCATGGAGAGGGTGAAGGCCATAAGGGAGCTTGCGCTCCAGAGCGATTTTGTCCTCGTGGGGACGGACCCCGATACGGAGGGGGAGAAGATCGCGTGGGATGTCTATCTGGCCATCTCACCCTATGTGGAAAATATTTATAGGGTGGAGTTCCATGAGGTGACGAGGAATGCAATCCTCAGGGCCCTGGAGGAAACGAGGGAGATAAATAAAAATAGGGTTAGGGCCCAGATAGTGAGGAGGATTGAGGACAGGTGGATAGGCTTCGAGCTCTCCCAGAAGCTCTGGACAGTTTTCAACAACAGGGCCCTCTCCGCCGGCAGGGTCCAGACCCCTGTGCTGGGCTGGATAATAGACAGGTACGACGAGCACAGGAAGAGTGGGGCGGTGTTCCTGGCGGTGAGGTGGAGCGGGGGCTATACAGTTTTTGAGACGCCCTTTAAGGGGCTGAGGGATGCCCAGGAGCTTGCAAAGAACAATAAAGTAATTGTAAAGCTTACTTCGAAGGAAGAAAGAAAGGTAAATCCCCCTCCCCCCTTCACCACC
>CAYZKO010000073.1:0-3259 GCA_964479315.1 uncultured archaeon | reverse complement strand
CAGCCGGGCGCTCTACCAGCTGAGCTACCGGGGCTCGGGGTAATTGGAGACGTCAACGCTTAAAAGACCTGCGCAGGTAATAGATAAGCTGGCGAAGGGATATAAGCGATGTGAACATTTTTGTGGAGAGGTTGTCAAGGTGGGAGAGGGTGTAAAAGCGCCCAAGGGCTTTCTTTATCTCCCCATGCCTGTCAGGGGTTACGCCCCTCTCGAAGAGCCTCGCCAGCTTCCAGTAGTAGGGCCACGAGTAGGCCTTTCCAGCGGAGATGAGGGCAAGGAATAGAGAGGGGAAGAGGGCAAGGGAGGGATGGTGGATGTAGTAGTGGGCGTTGAGGAGGGAGGCTGTGTGTAGCGCCGTGGCGGCCGCCGGCATCACATAGTAGCCTCCCTTATATTTAGAGGCGAGCCATTCAGCGAAGGCCTCGGAAATGTGGGGGGGCTTTCTTTTCTACCTCTTCCCGCGCCCTTTCGAAGCCGTGCTTGTCAAAGAGTCTGAGGTAGTGGACAGCATGGCCGAGCTCGTGCACAAACACCCTATCAAGGCCTGGCATGAGCCCATGCATGGGGTTCACATTTATGCGGACCTTCCCGTTCTCCAGGAGTCCAGCGCTGGGGACGAGCACCCGAGAACTAATGTTTAGCTCGACCCTGCCCCTTATTTCGGGATAGCGGGAGGCCACGAAGCTGAGGGCCTTGGCAAATGCCTTCTCTATGCGTTGGCGGAGGGACCTCATCACCGTTGATGGAAGGGCAAGCCGCTTAAAAGAATTGCCTCCGCCTCATCAACGTTCTTCACGGGGATGGAGGCCCCTGGCTGGTGGGGGGTAAGGACGGGGCCGCTCACGCTCGAGAGCTTTTCGCTGAGGAACATGACAGGATGGACATTTCCCCTCTCATCGAGGACCCCTGTGGCTGGAAGGGGGGGAACTCCCCTATCGAGGGAGAAAAGGGCTACGTAGAGGGCCAAATCTCCCGATCTGCCTTCCACAAAATGTGTCTCCCCCTCCACATGCACAATGATGCCATAGGGGAGGGGGCCGTGCCTCCTCTCGTAGAGCTTGTAGGCAAGGTAGGCGCTCTGGGCCAAGGAGGTCCCCACCACATGGGGATCCACAAATACCCCCCTCTTCTCTATTTTGCACACCTCAAAAGGAATTTTTACGCCTTTCCCCGAGAAGCCAAGGAAGTAGCTCTTCACGCAGGGAGGTCCTGGGCGGAAGAGGAGGAGCAAGGACGTGAGGAGCAGGAGCACCGCCGCAGCCCTCATTTTTATCACCAGACGGGCGGGCTGGAGGAGGTGGACCGGCGACGCTGCCCCCTTCCAGTTAAGCCCTCGGTGGGGAGGTCCCCGACCCGGCGAAGGCCGGCTACGGTTGCTCCCTTCCGGGCCTGGCCGGGTTCACCGGGCCTCCACCGTCCGGGGAATTCTCCCCATCCTCATGGGGCATCCCTGGAAGGAGGGCAGCGTCCACCGGCCGCCCCCCTCCTGCGGCCCCGGCGTGAGCGGCTTTCCGGCGAGAGGGGACCGCTAGCCCCCCGGCCTGCCCGCCCATGCATAAGGGGAGGGTATGCCTTAAAAGGGCGCCGGGCATATTTAAGGGATGGTTAGGATTGGCGAGAGGTGGGCGGAGGAGGTGGTAAAGAAAATAAAGGAGAGGCTGGAGGGGGAGAGGCTGAAGAAATTTTGGCTCCTTTTAAACAAAATAGGGGAGGTGTTCGGACCTAACGCGGCTGGAGAGGTGGCCGAGTACGTTGCCTTTGCAGATAAGAGGGGGCTTGAGGCCCTTGACGTCATCCTGGAGAAGTTCGAAAGAGGGGAGAGGGTTGACCACTCCCATGCAGTGGCCCTTGCGGACCTCCTGGCAAGGGGTTGGAGGAGAAAAATTCTTGGGTCTGGGGCCAGCACAAAGGTTTTTGGCAGCGCCACCCTCACCGCCAAGCACCATGATGTTGACCTGGTGGGTCCCGCTGGGGTGGGCGCCATTGTGTCCCTCCTTACCCAGAAGCCTGTGCAGAGCCTTGGACCGTTTTTTATATATCCTGAGCACTTTGATACGGCGATAAGGAAATTATACCTCATCCTGAATCCGGCCAACGAGTCCGCCACACTTAATTTCGACAATATATATAAACACGCTAAGCACCTTGCGGAGTGGTATGGGCGCATCTCCCAGAGGAAAAAGAGTAGGGAGGCTGTCTTAAGAGATTTTAGAGAAAATATAAGGAATTTTATTGAAAGGTATGATCGTGGTGAGGAATTTGCAACTGCCGTGCAGGACGAAAAGATTAGAGAGGCATTCAGGCGCCTCGACCTAATGTCGCAATATCATCTCCTGTCGAAGGACGAGGTGGAGCGCATAAAGGAGCTCATTAAATTGTTTAAGGAGAGTGTGGAGGGGGTTATGGGGGCCAGAGGGGGGCGCAAGGGCCCCAAGGGGTCTTTTACATAACGCCCATTCTGTGCAATATCACAAAAATCCCTCCCCACAGACTTTTACATAACCGACAATCGCCGAAGCTCCCCGCCCCCAACCTTTATAAACAACTTCGTCACATTTCTATCTTGGTAACACAACCCAATGATGGGGCCTCGCGAGGTGATAAGTGTGAGGAGCTTCGTGGACGAGGCTGTAGGGAAGGGGGCAACCCCAAACCCAAAACTCGACCCCACCCTCCAACCAAAAATCCTTGTTGTGGGCGTGGGAGGCGCGGGAAATAATATAGTGAACAGAATAAACCAGATGGGCATCAAGGGGGCCCAGCTAACCGCCGTAAACACCGATAGGCAGCACCTGGCCATCATCTCCGATGACATAACCAAGGTGCTCATTGGGGAGAGCGTAACAAGGGGTCTTGGTGCTGGAGGAGATCCCAGCGTCGGGAGGAAGGCTGCAGAGGTGAGCAGACAGGCCCTTCAAAATGTTCTGGCAGGGGCCGACCTCGTCTTTGTCGTGGCGGGCATGGGAGGAGGTACAGGGACTGGAGCAGCCCCTGTGGTGGCCCAGATAGCCAAGGAGCAGGGTGCCCTGGTGATCTCCATGGTTACGTATCCCTTCAGGCTGGAAAGGGCCAGGATGGAGAAGGCCGACCAGGGCATCCTTGAGCTTGCCAAGAACAGCGACACAGTAATAGTAATTGATAACAACAGGCTTGTGGAGCTCGTTCCAAACCTGCCCATGCAGGAGGCCTTCAGGGTGGCCGACGTCATCATAGCAAAAACTGTTCAGGGCATAACCGAGACAATAACGCAGCCCTCCCG
>CAYZKO010000072.1:0-3303 GCA_964479315.1 uncultured archaeon | reverse complement strand
TTCAGCCAAGCCACAGAATTTGAGCTGTCCCAGTAGAAATTTTGGAGGTTTACGTTGCTTATTTGGGCGGCGAAGGCGAGGGAGAGGATCACGAGGCCAAGGAGTATCCTCCTCATGTTGCATCACCCCACCTACTCATGAATAGGTTCTGCTTAAAACTGTTGCGACGGCCCTCTCCCTTTTAATCACCACTGGAGAGTTATCCCTGTGGAGGAGCTCCTCCTCTGGCTGGGGCTCGGGGCCATAGGCTACTACTTGAGCAAAAAGAAGGATGTGGTGGCAGAGAAAATAAAGAAAGCGATTGAGGGGGCAAGAAAGTTTTTAACTTATGTGGGCATTATCCTTGTTTTCTCGTTTTTGAGCGGGATGTTCTACGCCTTCTTCGTTCTCGGCTGTAGCATGGGAGGCATGGCTTTCTGGGCACCCATCGTGCTGTTCTTCCTGTTGGTGATTTACTACTATCTTTGAGCGGCGCCAAGGACCCATAAGTTTTTAGCAACTTTGGTGCATAGCTTTTTATGTGGGGGTGATGCCTTGGGGATAAGGAAAAAAGATACGTCGAGGTTCAAGAAGCCGCATGCCATGCAGAGGTGGAAGTGGAGAAAGAAGAAAATGAGGAGGTTGAAGAGGAGGAGGAAGGCCCTGAGGAGGTAAAAATATGCCCTCCATAACAGTTTCTGAGGAAACTTTCAGGAGGCTTGATGCCCTCAGGGGCAGCCACAACTGGGATGAATTTTTCAACCTTCTCATCTCCGACATAAACGCGTTTCTAAGGAAGCTGGGGGCAGAGCTGGATGAAGATTTTAGGAGGATAGAAAAATGGAGATAATGCTGGACACAGATATTTTAATAGACGTCATGAGAGGGAGGTTAGAGCTCCTACCCGAGCACAGTTATTCCATTTCCATCATCACCCTCTATGAGGTCATCAGGGGGATGAAGAGGCCGCGGACGGCGAAGTATCTGTTGGAGTCGCGCTTTAGCGTTTACCCCCTAACCAATGAAATAATACTAAAGGCGTCTGAGATTTATAGGGCGCTCAAGGCAAGGGGCGCGCTCATTGGTGAGGCAGACCTGCTCATTGGGGCCACCGCCGCAGTAACACACCTCCCCCTTTGGACCAAAAATAAAAGACACTTCGAGAGGCTGGAGGAATTCGGCTTGGAGCTGTGGGGGTGATGCCTTGGGGATAAGGAAAAAAGATACGTCGAGGTTCAAGAAGCCGCATGCCATGCAGAGGTGGAAGTGGAGAAAGAAGAAAATGAGGAGGTTGAAGAGGAGGAGGAAGGCCCTGAGGAGGTAGCGTTGAGCCCGAAGCTCCTCTCTGTATTTACTCTGCTGCCATACGTCATCCTCCTTCAGCCTGTCCTGGGCCCCCTAACCCTGCCCTTTTATGTTAGCTCCGTGGCGCTCTTGGTGGCCCTTCCAGACGGTTGGAAATATTATACAGCAGCGGTTGTAGTCCCGCTGGGGGCCGCCCTTCTCCTGCAACTCTTATAAGCCTATCCTCTCCTCTCAACGTGTAGCCCCGTGGTGTAGCGGCCAAGCATGCGGGACTCTGGCTCCCGCGACCGGGGTTCGAATCCCCGCGGGGCTATGGGGGCGGGTATATGAGGCTCTCCCTCTTATTATTTTTTGTGCTGCCCCTGACCCTTGCGCAGATGGTGCAGCTCTGGCCTGTGGCAGCGGAAACGAACATTTGTCGCGACAGCTCTGGAAATTTTTACAGCACCACGGGGCCAGGGGCGCCGACATGGTTCAACTACGGTGGATGTGGCACGTGGAAAGAATATAATATTGAGGGGTATAAATATGTTGTGGTTGAAATGTGGGGCGACGGCTGTCCCTCATGCCCCACATGCCTTTTAAGCACCATATCAGCAGAGATAACCCTTACGGGCCCCTACGCCAGCGTAACAAAAATTATTAATAGGGGGAAGCACTGCAAGAGCCTGGAGCCGCCTGTCTATGTGCTCATAGAGAACAGGGGCTATGGGAGGTTGAAAATAAGGGATCTTGAGATGGTTAGGGGTTTTTATGCGAGGGTTTGGGGAAGCAGCACCAGGCCTAAGCTGAAGGGGGAGGTTTACAAATTTGAAGAGCTGAAGGGGACCGTCCAGAAAAGCGTGCAGAAGAGGAGGGTGAGGAGCAGTATGGAAAGGAAGGTGTGGGAATGGTGGGGGAGGAAAACGCTATTTGAGGTGCTGGTGGATTATGTGGGAAGGGTGATGGAGCAAATAGCAAGGATTTTGAGTAGTATTGGGTTAGAAAAATAATAAAGGGTGGGGTAGCTTTAGAGGAGGTTCTTGGCAGCCATCTTTATGTCCTCGGCTGTTACACCTTTTCTGCCAGCGTGGTGGGCTATTTCGACGGCCAGGCTGGCGATCTCAAGGGCGATCTCCTCCAACAGGTCCCTGAGGGTCTCCTTGGCGTCCTGGGAGATCCTCTGGGCGCCAGCCTTCCTCATAAGCCTCTCTATCTGGGCAAGTTTCAGCTCCGCCATCGGTTCCACCTCCTGCCCTAAATATGGCTAAACTCCTATTTAAGGTTTGCGGAGAGCGAGCATGAGGACCGAAAGGAGCAGAAGGCTGCCTCCCATCAACGTTCTCTCCCCCATCCAATTTTCGCCAACTGTTCCCGATTCGGGCCTTAAAACAATTATTTCGAATCTATGCATTTGTTTCAAATTCGCGAGGGTAGAGGGTAGGGGGTCACCGGGCCCCACCGACGCCCCGTTTAGTTCGAATGTTACCCACGAGGCGTTGTAGCAAGTGTTGGTGCACACCACCAGGGGGCGCTCCTCCAGCCAGGCGGGGGAGGAAAGGGTGCACCTCTCCACCTCTCCGAGGCTGTCTTTATAATTTATGCATATCATGGGGTGGGCTGAGGGCCCCTTCAAAATACCGTCAGCCAGCGTCACAATTTCTAGAACCCTTCTGGAGCGGGCAGGGACGAACACGCTCCTTGGGGGAGGGGAGAGGGGAGCCACATTGGGATTGAAGGCCAGGTGGAGGTCTACGGAGGTGCCGGTGTAGCCCCTGTTGGTTAGGGTGAGGAGGGCCCTTGAAGTATTGCCTATGATGATGGGGGGAGGTATATAATTTATATCGATGAAGGGGTCACGGGTGCATAGGACCTCTGAGGATCCCAAGAGTGTGGAGGGGGAGTTGGATACTATGGTGATGTTTATAATATTGCCCTCTGCCAGCACCCTGTGGACGCCGCCCCCCACAACTTCCCTGCCGTTAACATTTATTCTTGGATAGTCCTCACCTCCCCTGACCCTTAAAATAACGACTGGTA
>CAYZKO010000071.1:0-3315 GCA_964479315.1 uncultured archaeon | reverse complement strand
TGTCCACCATCTCCTTTATCATCCTCTCCTCCTGCTCAATGAAGGCCTGGAGCTGCTCGGGGGACGTTATGTTTATCCTTGCATCTGTCTCTGTCTCCTTCACCTCGAGGGCTGAATTTATGAGGGCTATCTTGGCCTTTTCGACCCTCCTGGGCATCTGGGGGTGGACCCTCTCCTTGTCTATCACTATACCCCTCACCAGTTGCGTATCCGAGAGGGAGCCACCCTGCTTCTTTTCTATTTTTATTTGGTCTGTGTCTATTACAATTTTGTCATTCTGGTTCTCCGCCACAAGTTTTATGGCCTCCACCACGATCTCCGCCAGCCTCTCCCTCGCTTCCGTGGCCTTACCCGTCATGGTGGTCATGGCTATCTTCTTCAACGTCTCTTCGTCGTTTATATCCACAGGGTCAGAAATTTCCCTAAGTATCTCCACTGCCTTCTCCGTGGCCATTCTGTAGCCCTTAATTATTATGCTGGGGTGTATCTCCTGGTCAAGGAGCTTCTCTGCATTGCCAAGGAGTTCGCCAGCCACCACCACTGCGGTGGTTGTGCCGTCGCCCGCCTCCTCGTCCTGCGTCTTTGCTACCTCTACCATTATTTTACCAGCCGGGTGTTCAATGCTCATTTCATTGAGTATCGTTGCGCCGTCGTTAGTTATTGTTATGTCGCCGAGCTCGTCCACAAGCATTTTGTCCATGCCCTTGGGGCCGAGAGTCGTCCTTACAACGTTGGCAACGGCCCGGGCAACGAGGATGTTCAGCCTCTGGGCATCACGCCCTACGACCCTTTGGGAGCCTTCGCTCAGGAAGATAACCGGCTGCCTCTGTATCTCCACCATCTTATCACCTCCATCGGTTGTTATCTGTGTATATACATGGACGGAAGGCTTTTGAGGCTAACGGTGTAACCGTTTTTAGCCTTACGCTGCCCCTTTTCATGTGTCTGTGGTGGAGCGTCTGAAGAAAATGCTCTATAAGTTTATGAGCAGGAGGCCTTCCCCACATCCCCTCCCATATGATAAATTTCCTAAGGAGCTCAGGCAGGCCGTGGACGAGGTGGCCAGAAGGGAGGCCTACATACCCGTCTCCCCCTACTCAGGGCATGTGAGCGTTGATTGGATGGGCGCTCGCCTCGAAACCCATTATACGCTGGGCGACCGGTTTGCCTCGCTCTATGCAACGCCCTATTTCGTTTACGTTAAATACTACCATCCTCTTGAAAGGGATTTTGGAAGTCTCAACGGCGGACTTAATTTTACTCAGCCGCCTATTTTCCCCTCAGGCGACGTGAGGGCAAAGCTGGTACTGCAGAACGTGGTAAAGGACATGCGCACAAAGCCAGAGGCCATCCACGTCCAGAGCCTTTGGAGAGTTGGGGATACTTTCTTTCCCTACCGCAGACCCCAGGGAACCCCCTACATAAGCGTGAGTGTAACGCTCCCGGCGGACGTGGATAACATTGTAGACAGGGTTGTAGAGGGGATGTGGGCAGTCCTCGGTGGGCGAAAGGTGGGCAGGAGGAAATTATAAAGGGATTGTGCCATAAGGGTGTGTGGCGCTGGCGGTGAAGGTAAGGAAGGATGAGGCGGAAAGGGTTAGGAGGTGGCTCGCGGAGCGCGGGCTACTTGATAAGGGCAGAAAAGCAGCTAGGGAAGGGGACTATGTTTATTTTCCCGTAGTGGCGGAGGTCCCGGGACTGGAGGTGGTCCACAAGGAGCTCCCGGAGGTGGAGAAAAAGGGAAGGATAGTGGAATATTTGAAGGGAAAGATACCGGACGAGCTCCTGCCCCTCGTTCCAAGGTCCTTTGATATTATTGGGCATGTGGCGGTTGTGGAGGTTCCTGAAGAGCTGAAGGGTTATGAAAGGGAAATAGGAGAGGCTATTTTGCGTATCCACAAAAATGTTAAGACAGTGGCGGTCGAGGAGGGGCCCCATGAAGGTGTGTTTCGTGTTCAGCGGGTGAGGGTGGTGGCTGGAGATAATAATTTACTCACGCTTTATAAGGAGCATGGAGTGAAGATGTGGGTTGATGTGGGTAAAGTTTATTTTTCCGTAAGGCACTCCTTTGAGAGGAAAAGGATTGCTGAGCTCGTGAAGGACGGGGAAGTGGTGGCATGCCTTTTCGCAGGTGTTGGCCCCTATCCACTGGTAATTGCAAAGAAAAGGCCAGGGGCTTGGATGTATGCCGTGGAGCTGAACCCCCGGGCGTACGAGCTCATGGTGGAAAACATAAGGCTGAACAAGTTCCAGGGGCGCATTGTCCCTGTCCATGGGGACGTAAAGGACGTTGTGCCGAGGATGTTCCCAGAGATGGCGGACAGGGTGGTCATGCCCCTACCCAAGGGGGCCCACGAATTCTTGGACGAAGCCTTCACCACACTGAAACCCACCGGTGGAGTGATCCACTTCTACACCTTCGTGCCCCAGGAAAACCCCCTAGAGAAGAGGGGAAAAATAGAAAGGGCTGCGGAGAGGTGGGGCTTTGAAGTAAAAGATTTTAAGTGGAGGAAGGTGGCAGACTACGCACCGAGGATATGGAAGGTGGTCTACGACGTGGAGGTGGTTGGGGTCAGAAATTAAAACGTTGTAGTCCAGGGTAGACCATGGGCCTCCCCACCCTCGAGAGGGCGGTCCACTGGCGGAGGGAGGAGGACAGGGTCAGGAGGCTTGTGGAATACGTTGAAGATTTCTTTAGGAAGGGGAGCGCCTGGCAGGTCATGAGGGTGGCTGGAGGGGGCAGGAGAGCCTTCAAGGAGGTTATGGAAAATTATGTTCTCTTTAAGGAGGTGCTCTTTCCCCTCCTGAGGGAGGGAGGAACGCTTGTGGAGGTATGTAGTGGGAGTACTGCCCTCCTTTCGCTCATGACGTTCCTCTGGACAAGGGCGAGGGCCTATGCCATTGACTTGGAGAAGCCGAGCAGGAGGATAAGGGAATTCCTGGGGCCGCGCTTCACATACATCCAGGCAGATATTTTTTCTTTCAACGTGAGGAGTTTGGAGGGGGAGAGGCCCCTGGTGGTGGCAGGGCTCCACTGTTGTGGAAAGCTCGCCCTCCGCACGGTGGAGATGGGGGAAACTTTAGGAGCCTATCATATCGTGGTGGTACCCTGCTGTGTAGACAGGAAGGAGGCTGAGAAAGTTATTGGAAGGGAGTTTAGAACTTATGAGGACTGGGTAGAGGCCATCAGGCTCAGCTCCACCTATCGGTCGCAGGTGGTGCAGCTGGAGGGCATGCCCACCAACGCAAACCTCGTGGTGGTGTTTGAGAAAGGGGCTTAAAATGTTTGGAGGGGAAGATGGGCATGCTGGGTGG